>NZ_JAGHWV010000002.1:19221-63763 GCF_017746095.1 Xanthomonas sp. D-109 | reverse complement strand
GGAGCGGGCTGGGCATCCTTGTGGGAGGGACTTCAGTCCCGACGCGCGAAGTTGTCAGCTGTGCTTTGGGCTTCGCTCGTCGCGGCTGAAGCCGCTCCTACACATGGCGACGCGCTACGCCCCCTGCTCGCGCGCGATCGCGCGCCAGCCGATGTCGTGGCGGTGGAATTCGCTGGCCCAGTGGATCTGCTCCACGCCGGCGTAGGCATGGCGCTGCGCCTGCGCCACGCTGTCGCCCAACGCCGCCACGCACAGCACGCGGCCGCCGGCGCTGAGCACGCGGCCCTGCGCGTCCAGCGTGGTGCCGGCATGGAATACCTTGGCGTTGGCCGGCACCGCGTCCAGGCCGGTGATCGGCTCGCCGGTGACCGGGGTCTCCGGATACGGCGCCGCCGCCAGCACCACGCCCAGCGACGGGCGCGGATCCCACTGCGCTTCGGTCGCGTGCAGGCGTTCGTCGAGCGCGGCCTCGAGCAGGTCGAGCAGGTCCGACTGCAGGCGCAACATCACCGGCTGCGTTTCCGGATCGCCGAAACGCACGTTGAACTCGATCACCTTGGGCGCGCCGCTGGCGTCGATCATCAGCCCGGCGTAGAGGAAGCCGGTGAACGGCACGCCGTCGTCGCGCATGCCGCGCACGGTCGGTTCCACCACTTCGCGCATCACCCGCGCGTGCACCTCGGGCGTCACCACCGGCGCCGGCGAATACGCGCCCATGCCACCGGTGTTGGGGCCGGTGTCGCCGTCGCCGACGCGCTTGTGGTCCTGGCTGGTGGCCATCGGCAGCGCGGTGTGGCCGTCGACCATGGAGATGAAGCTGGCTTCCTCGCCCTCGAGGAATTCCTCGATCACCACGCGCGCACCGGCGTCGCCGAAGGCGTTGCCGGAGAGCATGTCGCGCACCGCGGCCTCGGCCTCGTCCAGCGACATCGCCACGATCACGCCCTTGCCGGCGGCCAGGCCGTCGGCCTTGATCACGATCGGCGCGCCCTTGTCGCGGACATAGGCTAATGCGGCCTCGACCTCGGTATGCACGGCGTAGAACGCGGTGGGAATGCCGTGGCGCTGCAGGAAGTCCTTGGCGTAGGCCTTGCTGCCTTCCAACTGCGCGGCGGCGGCGCTGGGGCCGAAGATGCGCAGCCCTGCGGCGCGGAAGCGGTCGACCACGCCCAGCACCAGCGGCACTTCCGGCCCGACCACGGTCAGCGCCACGCCTTCGTCCTGGGCCAGCGCGAGCAGGCCGTCGAGGTCGTTCACCTTGACCGCCACGTTGCGGCACTTGGCTTCGCTAGCGGTGCCGGCATTGCCGGGCGCCACCAGCACTTCGTCGACACGGGGGGACTGGGCCAGCTTCCAGGCCAGGGCGTGTTCGCGGCCGCCGGAGCCGATGACGAGCAGTTTCATCGTGGAATTCCAGATTGCAGGGGAAAGGGGAACGGCTGCACCGGGCGCGCGTGCCTCATGCGCAGCCTTCGCGTTGCAGCGCTTCGGGGAAATGGTAGGTCCAGGTCTTGGTGTCCAGCACGAAGCGGTGTTCGCGCTGGACCTGACGCTGGCCACAATCCACGCCGGTTTCCTCGATCAGCAGCGGCCAGACGCGGGCGGCGTGGTCGCGGTCGTCGAAGCGCAGGGCGAAGTCGAGGTCGAACTGGCCGGCCTTGCAGTCCGCTGCCGCATCTGCGGCGTCGCAGTCGGCGGCGGCGCCGTTGTCGATGTGGCTGCGCACGCTGCCGGCATCGACCAGGCCCTTGGGGCCGGGCAGGATCAGCGTTTGCGATTGCAGCGCATAGCCCTGGCCGAACCAGCCGTCCTCGACGCGGAACCCGTAGAAATCGCTGCCGGCGCGGACGATGCCGACCTCGCCCGGCTGGCCGTTGCTGCCATAGGTGTCGCCGGTGCGCTCGGTGGCGACGGCGAAGCCCTGGCCTTCGGGGCGCAGCACGTAGAAGTCGATGGTGCCCGGCTCCGGATGGCCGGCATCGCGCAGCGTGCCGCACACCGCCAGCAACTGTTGCCAGCCGTCGCCGATCACCACCGGCTGTTCGGCGCAGACCTGCCAGTCCACCGCATGGCGCGCGCCATCCTGGGCCCACTGCCCAGGCCAGTGCCCGGCGAGCATGGCGGCGCTGCCGTAGCGCTGCTGCAGGAACGCCTGCAGCCGCGCGGTGCGGCTGACGTGGGCTGGCGCTGGGGCGCTGGCGGACGCAGGTGCCGCGCTGGGTGCGGGCGTCGCGGCCGGCTTGCAGCCGCCGAGCACGAGCACGCCGGCCAGGGCCAGCACGGCGAGCGGACCGGGCGCGACAGCGGACATGCGCATCGCTCCGGCCTCAGTGGCGGAAGTGGCGCACGCCGGTGAACACCATGGCGATGCCGTGCTCGTCGGCCGCGGCGATGACCTCGGCGTCGCGCATCGAACCGCCCGGCTGGATCACCGCCTTGATGCCGGCCGCGGCGGCGGCGTCGATGCCGTCGCGGAACGGGAAGAACGCATCGGAGGCCATCACCGAGCCTTCCACGGCCAGGCCGGCGTCGGTGGCCTTGATCCCGGCGATGCGCGCCGAGTACACCCGGCTCATCTGCCCGGCGCCGACGCCGATGGTGCGGTGGTCCTTGGCGTAGACGATGGCGTTGGACTTGACGTACTTGGCCACCTTCCACGCGAACAGCAGGTCGTCGAACTGCGCCTCGGTCGGCGTCAGCCGGGTCACCACCTTCAACGCGTCGCGCGGCACCACGTGGGCGTCGCTGGTCTGCAGCAGGATGCCGGAGCCGACGCGCTTGCTGTCGATGCCGTAGGCGCCGTCGCCGGCGGGGATGCGCAGCACGCGCACGTTGGCCTTCTTCTTCGCGTACTCCAGCGCTGCGTCGTCGTAGTCGGGGGCGATCAGCACCTCGACGAACTGGCGGTCCAGGATCGCCTGCGCGGTGGCCGCATCCAGCCGCCGGTTGAAGGCGATGATGCCGCCGAAGGCGCTGGTCGGGTCGGTGGCGTAGGCCAGTTCGTAGGCGTCGCCGCAGCCGGCGCCGACCGCCACGCCGCACGGGTTGGCGTGCTTGACGATGACGCAGGCCGGCGCGTCGAACTGGCGCACGCATTCCCAGGCCGCATCGCTGTCGGCGATGTTGTTGTAGGACAGCTCCTTGCCCTGCAGCTGGGTGAAGGTGGCCAGGGTGCCGGGCGTGGGGGAAAGGTCGCGGTAGAACGCGGCCTGCTGGTGCGGGTTCTCGCCGTAGCGCAGTTCCATCACCTTGACGAAGCTGGAGTTCATCTGCGCCGGGAACGGACTGCGCGTGGGCACGGCGGCGTCGCTGGCGGTGACCGCGGACAGGTAGTTGCTGATCGCCGCGTCGTACTGGGCGACGCGGTTGAACGCGGCCACCGCCAGGGCGAAGCGCTTGGCCGCCGACAGCCGGCCGTCGTTGGCCTCCAGCTCGGCCAGCAGCTCGGCGTACTGCGCCGGGTCGGTGGCCACCGCCACGCGGGCGAAGTTCTTGGCCGCCGAGCGCAGCATCGCCGGGCCGCCGATGTCGATGTTCTCCACCGCGTCGGCGAGCGTGCAGTCGGCCTTGGCGGTGACCGCCTCGAACGGATACAGGTTGAGCACCAGCAGGTCGATCGCGGCGATGCCGTGTTCGGCCATCACCGCATCGTCGGTGCCGGCGCGGCCGAGCAGGCCGCCGTGCACCAGCGGGTGCAGGGTCTTGACCCGGCCGTCCATCATTTCCGGGAAGCCGGTCAGTTCGGACACGTCCTTCACCGCCAGCCCGGCCTCGCGCAGCGCCTTGGCGGTGCCGCCGGTGGACAGCAGTTCGACGTTGCGCGCGGCCAGCGCGCGGGCCAGGTCGATCAGGCCGGTCTTGTCGGAAACGGACAGCAACGCCCGGCGCACGGGCAGGAGATCGGAGGACATGGGGCAGGGCGGGGGCAGCGGAACGGGCCGCCATTGTAGGCGCTGGGGCCCGGCGACGCCCGGCCGGCGCGCGTGCCGGGCGCGCGGATCGTGCCGATGCGCCCCGGTCGGGGCGATCGCGCCGAGGGCGAGCGCCCGTGCACAGCAGCGCTTCGGCGCCGCAGACGCTGCACGGCAATCCGCCGCGCGTCGACGACGCACACGGTTGCCTGTGCCGCTGCGTGCGCCGCCTGCATTGGGCATGGTGGGTTGCGCGCCATCGCGCGCGCCGCCGCTGCGATGCATTAGGCTGTCGCCGCCCCGCTCTCGCCGTCAGGACCACGCGCGTGTCGATCTATGCCCTCAAAGGACGTTTCCAGGACCTGCTGCGGCCCGGCGTGCGGGTGCTGTACCGGCGCGGCGTCACCGCCAACCAGGTGACGGCGGCCGCGGCGCTGGTGTCGCTGCTGGTCGCTGCGGTGGTCTATGCGCAAGGCGCGGCGCAGCCGCTGTGGTACGCGCTGCTGCCGCTGTGGATGCTGCTGCGGATGGCCTTGAACGCGGTGGACGGCATGCTGGCGCGCGAGTTCGGCCAGCAGTCGCGGCTGGGCGCCTACCTCAACGAACTGTGCGACGTGGTCGCCGATGCGGCGCTGTATCTGAGCCTGCTCGGCGTGCCCGGCGTCGGTGCGGGCTGGCTGTGGCTGATGGCGCTGACCGCGGCGTTGACCGAATATGCCGGCGTGCTCGGGCTGATGGTCGGTGCCAGCCGCCGCTACGATGGGCCGATGGGCAAGAGCGACCGTGCCTTCGTCGTCGGGCTGATCGGCGTGCTGCTGGCCGGCGCCTGGATCGGCGCGGCGACGGTCACGGCCATCGCCATGGCGGTGGCGCTGTTGTGCGCGGTGACCGTGCTGCGCCGGGTCGCGGCGGGATTGCGCGAGGCGGCTGCGCGCGCGTAAGCGGGGCGCGGCCGATGCGGCCGCGGGACACAGTGGATTCACGGCAGACAGGACATCGGCAACGGATGCGGCAGGTCAACGAAAGCGAATTCGTCAGTTTCGACGGCACACGGTTGTTCTACCGGCATTGGCCGGCCACGACGCCAGCGGCACCGCCCAGGGCCATCGTGCTGCTGCATCGCGGCCACGAACATTCCGGGCGGGTGATGCACCTGGCCGAGGAACTGGGCCTGGACGACTGCGCGGTGTTCGCCTGGGATGCGCGCGGCAACGGCCGCTCGCCCGGCGCGCGCGGCGATGCCCCCGGCTTCCCGGCGCTGGTGCGCGACCTGGACCGCTTCGTCGCGCACATCGGCGAGGTCCACGGCATCGCCGTGCAGGACATCGTGGTGATCGCACAGAGTGTGGGTGCGGTGGTCGCCAGCACTTGGGTGCACGACTACGCGCCGCCGCTGCGCGCGCTGGTGCTGGCCTCGCCGGCGTTCAAGGTCAAGCTGTACGTGCCGTTCGCACGGCCCGGGCTGGCCTTGATGCAGAAGTTGCGCGGCAACTTCTTCGTCAACAGCTACGTCAAGCCGCAGTGGCTGACCCACGACCCGGCGCGGGTCGCGAGCTACCGCACCGATCCGCTGATTACCCGGCCGATCTCGGTGCGCGTGCTGCTGGGCCTGTACGCGGCGGCGGATCGCGTGGTCGGCGACGCGCAGGCGATCACCGTGCCGGTGCAGTTGCTGGTGTCCGGCAGCGATTTCGTGGTGCACCGCGGGCCGCAGGACCGCTTCTACGAGCGCCTGTCCTCGCCGGTGAAGGAGCGCCACCTGCTGCCCGGTTTCTTCCACGACACCCTGGGCGAGCGCGACCGCGCACCGGCACTGGCGCAGATCCGTCGTTTCGTGCGCGAGCGCTTCGCCGAGGTGCCGGCGCTGCCGAGCCTGCGCCACGCGCACCGCCGCGGGCCGACCTTCGAGGAAGCCGAGCGCCTGGCCTGGCCGCCGCAGCGCCATAGCCTGCAGGACCTGCGCTGGCGCGGCGTGCGCGCCGGCCTGCGCCTGGGCGGGCGGCTGTCCGAGGGCATCGCCCTGGGTCTGCAGACCGGCTTCGATTCCGGCAGCACGCTGGACTACATCTACCGCGACCAGGCGGCCGGGCGCGGCCCGCTGGGGCGGATGATCGACCGCAACTACCTGGATGCGATCGGCTGGCGCGGCATCCGTGTGCGCCGCCAGCATCTGCACGAACTGCTGGGCCTGGCGATGCAGCGGCTGCGCGCCGCGGGCCTGCCGGTGCGCGCGCTGGACATCGCCGCCGGCCACGGCCGCTACGTGCTCGAAGCGCTGGCCGGCGGTAGCCAGCGCGCCGACGCGATCCTGTTGCGCGATTTCAGCCCGTTGAACGTAGCGCAGGGCCGCGCGCTGATCGCCACGCTCGGCGCTACCGACATCGCCCGCTTCGAACAGGGCGACGCCTTCGACCGCGACGCGCTGGCCGCGCTGCAGCCGCGGCCGACGCTGGCGGTGGTGTCGGGCCTGTACGAGCTGTTCCCGGACAACGACCAGGTGCTGCGCTCGCTGCAGGGCGTGGCCGCGGCGGTGGCGCCGGGCGGCTACCTGGTCTACACCGGCCAGCCCTGGCATCCGCAGCTGGAATTCATCGCCCGCGCGCTGACCAGCCACCGCGATGGCGCGGCCTGGGTGATGCGCCGGCGCACCCAGCAGGAGATGGACGAACTGGTGCGCACGGCCGGCTTCCGCAAGCTGGAGCAGCGCATCGACGACTGGGGCATCTTCACCGTGTCGCTGGCGCAGCGGATCGCGCCATGAGCGCGGTGGCCGCGCGGCCGTGGCGGCGTGCGCTGGCCTGGCTGGCGCTGCTGGGGCCGTTCTTCTTCCTCAGCTACGGCCTGGCCAACACCCTGGCCGCGCGCCGCGCCGAGGTGCCGTCGCTGCCGTTCGCCTGGGAAAGCCACATCCCGTTCTGGCCGTGGACCATCGTGCCGTACTGGTCGATCGACCTGTTCTACGCCGCCTCGTTCTTCGTCTGCCGCACGCGCGCCGAACTGGACACGCATGCGCGGCGCCTGCTCACCGCGCAACTGCTGGCGGTGGGCTGCTTCCTGCTGTGGCCGCTGCGCTTCAGCTTCGAGCGGCCGCCGACCGAGGGCGTGTTCGGCTGGCTGTTCGAAGTGCTGCTCGGCTTCGACAAGCCGTTCAACCAGGCGCCGTCGCTGCACATCGTGCTGCTGGTGGTGCTGTGGGTGCGCTACGCGCAACACCTGCACGGGCTGGCGCGGTGGGCCCTGCACGGCTGGTTCGCGCTGATCGGGCTGTCGGTGCTGACCACCTACCAGCACCACTTCCTCGACGTGCCCACCGGCCTGGTCGCGGGATGGTTGTGCGTGTGGCTGTGGCCGGAGCGCATTGCCGCGCCGTGGCGGGCCGCGGCGCCCGCGCGCGATCCGCGGCGCTGGCGCCTGGCCGCGCTGTACCTGCTCGGCAGCGCGGCCTGCGTGGCTGCCGCGCGCGCGCTCGGTGGCGCCGGCTGGTGGCTGTTGTGGCCGGCGATGTCGCTGCTGCTGGTCGCGCTGAGCTATGCGCTGCTCGGCCCGCTGGGCCTGCAGAAACGTGACGACGGCCGCCTGAGCCTGGCCGCGCGCTGGCTGTACGCGCCGTACCTGGTCGCTGCCTGGCTCAACTCGCGCGCCTGGACCTGGCGCGATCCGGCGCCGCGCGCGATCGTCGACGGCGTCTGGCTCGGGCGCCTCCCCGGCCGTGGCGAGCGCGCACGCTTCGCCGCCGTGGTCGATGTCAGTGCGGAACTGTCGTTGCGCGAGGCGCACGCGCACGACCGCGTGGTGCCGATGCTGGACCTGGTGGCGCCGCCGGCCGCGGCCTTGCGCATGGCCGCCGACGCGATCGAAGCGGCGCGCACGCACGGCCAGGTACTGGCCTGCTGCGCGCTGGGCTATTCGCGCAGCGCGGCAGCAGTGGCCACCTGGCTGCTGCGCAGCGGCCGCGCCGCCAGCGTGGACGATGCGCTGGCGCTGTTGCGAGCGCACGCGCCGCGGATCGTGCTGGGGCCGGCGCAGCGTGCCGCCATCGCCGCCGCCTGCACCGCGCCACCGGCGCCGCTGCAGGCGCGGGAGGTGCCGGCATGAGCACGCCGCTGGAACTGCGCACGATGGCGGCGGTGCTGCGCCAGTGTGCGCCGCTGGATCGGCTGTCGCTGCTGCTGCTCGCGGTCAGCGTGCTGCTGGCGGCGTGGTATGCCGGCACCGGTGCCGTCCTCGCCGTGTGCTGCTGTGGCGTCGCCGCCTTGGCCGGCCTGCTGCAGCGCTACTGGGCGGCGCGGGTCGGCCTGGACGTGGCGTTGCTTGAGGCAGTGCTGGCCGAACCGGACCTGCAACGCGCTGGCGCCGACCTGGACGCGGCCCTGCAGCGGCTTGGCCTGTTGCGCACGCTGCCGCCGCCGCGCGACTGGCTGGCGCGCTGGCAGGGCATGCGCCGCCTGCTGCGGCGGCAGCTGCTGTGTTTCGCCCTGCAGGGGCTGGCCCTGCTGCTGGCGCTGTGCACGGCGCCAGCGGGCTTGGGAGCGCTGCGATGACGCGAACGCCGGCGCCACTGCTGCCGGCCAGCGTCGATCCCGATCACGCGGCGCTGTGGCAGCGCCTGCAGGCCGATGGCTTCGGCGAGGGCGACGCGGCGTTGCCGGCGTTCGAGCGCCGCGTCGCCGACGAGGCCGGCGTGTCGCTGGCGCTGGCCGCGCACCTGGTCGAGGAATACCGGCGCTTCTGCTTCCTGGCCTGCGTCGCCGGCGAGGAGATCACGCCGAGTCCGCTGGTCGACCAGGCCTGGCATGCGCACCTCACCGACACCCGCGAGTACTGGCAGCGGTTCTGTCCGCAGGTGCTGCGCCGCACCCTGCACCACCATCCCGGACGCGGCGACCCGGCCGACGCCGCGCGCTTCCAGGCGCAGTACGCGGCCACCCTGGCGCAGTACCGGCACTACTTCGGCGAGCCGCCGGCGGCATGCTGGCCGGCGCCGGCCGGCACGCGGCCATCCGCGCCGGCACCGCGCCAGGCCGGCACGCGCCGCAGCGCGCCGGCGCGTGCCGGCGTCGCCCTGTGGGGCTGGATGCTGGGCGTTGCCCTGCTGTTCGCGGTGCTCTGGCAACGCCACGGCCCGCTGTCGCCGCTGCACTGGCCCGGACCGCCGTTCCTGCTGCTGTTCCTGGCCAGCATCGGCCTGGCCTGGAGCCTGGGCGCGCGCCTGCGCCTGGCCGTGCGCGGATTGCGCCGCGCCGCGCTCGACACGCCGCTCGACGCCACCGAACTGGCCTATCTGGCCGGCGGCAGCGAGCGCGTCGCCGACCAGCAACTGGCCCTGCTGCTGGCGGCCGGCGCGGTACGCCTGCAGGCGGAGCCGCACGTGCGCCGCCAGGCGCGGCTGCAGTCCACCACGGTCGCGGTACCGCCGGCGCTGCAGCGCGCGCAGGCGATCGTGCGCGCGCACCCGCAGCTGCAGCAGGCGCTGGCCGCGCTGCAGCGCGACGCCGCGCCGCTGCGCCGGGCGCTGGTCGCCAAGGGGCTGTGGCTGGGCCACGGGCAGGCGCTGTGCGCCCGCCTGCTCGGCGCGGCGCCGTTGCTGGCGCTGTGGACCCTGGGCGTGATGAAGTTGCGGATCGGCCTGCAGTTGCAGCGTCCGATCGGCTTCCTGGTGGCGGCGATGGTGGTGGTCAGCGTCGTTGCACTCGGCTTCCTGCTCACGCCGCCGCGGCGCAGCGTCGCCGGCGATGCCTTGCTGGCCGACCGCGAGGCGGCCTGGCGCGATGGCGTCGCCGTACCCTCGCTGGCGCCCGGCTCGCACCTGGCGCTGCCGCTGGCCCTGGCCGGGACCAGCGTGCTGATGACCACGCCCTGGGCCGACTATCACGCCCTGCGTGCGCCCGCAGCCAACGGCCGCGGCGGCAGCTGTTCGACCAGCAACTGCGGTGGCGACGGTGGCAGCAGCGACGGCGGCAGCAGTTGCGGCGGCGGTGGCTGCGGCGGGTGTGGAGGCGGCGACTGATGGCCGGTTCGACCTGGCAGGCGCGGCGCGCGCAATGGCGTGCGCGGCTGGCGCTGGCGTTGCGCGCGCGCGGGGCCACGCCCAACGGCGTGTCCTGGAGCGGCCTGGCGTGCGCGGTGCTGGCGGCGCTGATGTTCGCCCTGGCCTGGCGCGAGCCGCCGGCCAACGCCGCCGCGCTGCTGGTGCTGGCGGTGCTGGCGTTGCAGGCGCGGCTGCTGTGCAACCGCCTGGATGGCTTGATGGCGCAGCAGGCGCAGATGATCGGCCGCGCCGGCGCGGTGTACAACGAGGCGCCGGACCGGCTGTCGGACGTGGCGGTGTGCCTGGGCGTGGGCTATGGCCTGCAGCCGGTGCTGGGCATCGGTGCGGAACTGGGCTGGGCCGCCGCCCTGTTGTGCGTGGGCACCGCCTATGTGCGCATGCTCGGCCTGGCCTGCGCGGTGCGCGAACCGCTGCAGGGACCGATGGCGCGCGCGCAACGCATGCATTGGTTGTCGCTGGCCGCCTTGCTGGCGGCGGTCGCGCTGCTGCTGCAACACGTGGTACTGGCCCGCACGATCCTTGCCGTGGCGCTGGCGCTGCTGATTGCCGCCGCCGCCCTGACCATCGTGATCCGCGTGCGCGCCATCGTGCGCGAACTGGAGTGGAAATGATCGAACGCCTGATCGCCCGCGGCTGCAGCGCCGCGATCCGCCTGCTCACCGGCGCACGTGCGCTGTGGCGTGGCTGCATGCCGTCCAGCGAACGCCGCGTGTACTACGGCAACCACGCCAGCCACGGCGATTTCGTGCTGATCTGGTCGTCGCTGCCGGCGCCGCTGCGGCGCGAGGTGCGGCCGGTGGCGGCGGCCGACTACTGGCAGCGCGATGCGCTGCGCCGCTACCTGATCCACGCGGTGTTCAACGGCGTGCTGATCGAGCGCGATCCGCAGCAGCGCCAGCGCGATCCGATCGCCTGCCTGTGCGAAGCGGTCGACGCCGGCGGCTCGTTGATCCTGTTTCCGGAAGGCACGCGCAACACCGAGGACGGCCTGCTGCCGTTCAAGAGCGGGCTCTATCACCTGGCGCGGCAGCGCCCGGAACTGGAGTTCGTGCCGGTGTGGATCGACAACCTCAAGCGGGTGATGCCCAAGGGCATGTGGCTGCCGCTGCCGCTGCTGTGCACCACCACCTTCGGCGAACCGCTGCGGCTGGGTGCCGGCGAGGACAAGCAGGCCTTCCTCGATCGCGCGCGTGCGGCCCTGCTGGCCCTGGCGCCGGAGCAGGTGGAGGCGGCCCGATGAATCCGATCGCGCTGAGCGAACACCTGCAGCAATCCTCGCTGCGGCAGCAGACGGTGTGGCTGTTCCTGGGCATCGCCACGGTGCTGGTGGTGGCCACGCTGATCGCCGAGACCCTGCGCTGGCGCGCACGCGGACGGCCCAACGCAGTGCTGGACAACCTGGTGGCGCGGATCCGCGCGTGGTGGGTGATGGCCGGGGTGGTGGCGCTGGCGTTCGCCTTCGGCCGACTGGGCGTGATCGTGCTGTTCGCGCTGGTGTCGCTGTTCGCGCTGCGCGAGTTCATCACCCTCACCCCGACCCGGCGCGGCGACTACTACGCGCTGCTGGTCGCGTTCTACGTGGTGCTGCCCTGGCAGTACTGGCTGGTGTGGAGCGACTGGTACGGCCTGTACACGCTGCTGATCCCGGTCTATGCGTTCCTGGTGCTGCCGATCCTGGCGACCATCGGCGGCGATACCACGCGCTATCTGGAGCGTACCGCCAAGGTGCAGTGGGGGCTGATGATCTGCGTGTTCTGCATCTCGCACGTGCCGGCGCTGCTGAACCTGCGCATCCCCGGCTACGAGGACCGCAACCTGCTGCTGTTCGCGTTCCTGGTGATCGTGGTGCAGTCCTCGGACGTGCTGCAGTACGTGTGGGGCAAGCTGCTGGGCCGGCACCTGATCGCGCCCAAGCTGTCGCCGTCCAAGACCGTGGAAGGCTTCGTCGGCGGCATCCTTTCGGCCAGCCTGCTCGGTGCGGCACTGTGGTGGATCACCCCGTTCTCGCCGCTGCAGGCGTTCGCGCTGGCGCTGGTGGCGAATCTGATGGGCTTCTTCGGCGGCCTGGTGATGTCGGCGATCAAGCGCGACCGCGGCATCAAGGACTGGGGCCACATGATCGAAGGCCACGGCGGCGTGCTCGACCGATTGGATTCGGTGTGTTTTGCGGCGCCGGTGTTCTTCCACCTGATCCGCTATGGATGGGTGTGAGGGGCGGGGAGTGGGGATGTCGGGATTGGGGATTGGTTGGAGCGGCGCGCGCTGCGAGTGTTGCGCCTGCGTAGGAGCGGCGTCAGCCACGATGCTTTACCGAGCGCGCAACGCGGTCGATCGCGCAGGAGGAGGGCAGCATGGCGTCCGCACCCGCATCTTCAGACGATGTCGCGTCGGGGCTGAAGCCCCTCCCACAATGGCGAGACGCGCGGTTCGACGTTCGGTGGCTTCTTCGCTGCGGTAGTGCGTTCGGTTGCCTGGTAGGTTTCAGGCGTCGCGGCTGAAGCCGCTCCTACGAGGGCGATGTGCAGGCGCTACAAGCTGGGTCGCGGTGTGTTCGGATCGCTTGACAGTCGAGTCATGCAGGACAGCATGCTGGATCCCGATTCCCGATTCCCGATTCCCGATTCCCGATTCCCGATTCCCGATTCCCGATTCCCGATTCCCGATTCCCAGCCTCAATCAAGCCAGCCCATATTCCTTGAGCTTCTTGCGCAAGGTGGCGCGGTGGATGCCCAGCAGCGCGGCGGCGCGGCTCTGGTTGCCTTCGCAATGGTTGAGCACTTCCACGAACAACGGGATCTCCATCTCGCGCAGCACGATCTCGTACACGTCGTCGGCATCGCAGCCGTCGAGGTCGCGCAGGTAGCGGCGGACCGATTGCGCCACGTGTTCGCGCAGCGGCGGCTTCGGCGCGCCGCGACTGGAGTCAGGACGAGTGGTGGCGGCGTTCAAGTTCGACGGATCCCCGAATGACAGCGGCACCGGACGGCAGGAGGGCCGGCGCGGGGGGACGAGTCTAGCGCGTGGCCTGCGCCGCTGCCATGGCGCAGTGCCCGAACGCAGCGTTCTCAGTGGAAGTCGAAACTGAATGCCGCAGTCTCGGCCGCCGGTTCGCGCACCTGGAAGGCGATCTGCGCGCTCTGTCCCGGTGCCAGCGTGACGCTGTCCGGACGCGCGCGGCCCAGGTACTCCTGCGGGCGCAGCACGCGGCTGCCGATGGTGCGGCCGTCGGCGTCGGCCAGCGACAGCTGCAGCAGCGGCCAGGCCTGCGCCCAGCGCGCGTCGTTGCGGAAGGTCGCCTGCACCTGCAGGGTGCCGGCATGGCCGGGCAGCGGCCGCACCTCGCGGCTGAGCATGGTGAAGGCGGCCGGCTCGCGCCAGGCCGGCACGCTGCAGCGCAGGACCTGGCAGACCCCGGCCACCCACGGCCGCCAGCGCGGGTCGGTGCCCAGGCGCTGGCGATCGGCGATGAGGATCTGCAGCGCCAGCAGCAGGCCCAGCCCGGCCAGCGCGATCCACTGCCACGGCGCGGCGCGCAGCACCGGGCGCCGTGCGCGTGGCCCGTGCAGGAAGCTCGGGGCGGCGGCGGATACCGGCGCGGCGGGGGCGGTCGTCAGTGCCGCGGGTGTGGCTGGCGCCAGTCCCGGTGTCGGGTCCGGCGCCGACGCCGCCAGCGGCGCGTCCAGGTCATGCGGCTCGCTGGGCGCGCGGGATGTGTCGGCCTCGCTCTCGGTCTCGACCGACGTTGCGTTCGCAAACGTTGGCGAGACGCTCGGCGCCGTGGGATGCGCTGTGGTGCCGGTCGGCGGCATCGCGCCTGCCGACGCCGCCTCGTCCGCCGCTGGCGCGACCGGGGTCTCGTCCGGCGTGGCGGACGGATCGGGCTGGCGCAGCAAGGTGGCGAGGCTGGGGCGGGGCGGAGTGCGATCGGGCATGCGCGCGGACGACGACGGCGAGACCCTTATTCAAGCATGTTCAAGCACGCGCCGGCGGGATCTGCAGCGCGCTGGCGCGGCCTTGCAGGCGTCAGACAGGCGCACCGATCGGCCGCCGCGCGATCAGGGGCCGAGAACCTGAATTCGATTCCCGATTCCCGATTCCCAACTCGAGCAACCCGCCGCGGCGCGCTCAGCGCGACCTGCGGGGGTCGAGCAGATCGAGCAGGCCGGCGCGCTGGCGCGGGCTCAGGCCTTCGAAGCGCTCCAGCAGGCGCAGTTGCTGGTCGGTGAACTGGTACTGGCTGGGCAGTTCGCCGATGGCGGCGGCATCGGCCGTCATCGGTTCGCCGAACACGCGCTCGCCGCGGCCGGTGGCCAAGTATTCGAAATGCAGCCCGCTGCGGCGGGCCAGGGCGATCAGGTGCTCCAGCGCCGGCGCCGTGCCTTCGGCCATTTCCCACTGCGCCACAGCGCTGCGGGTCACGCCCAGGTCCAGCGCCAGGGCCTCCTGGGTGAGGCCGGTGAGCTTGCGCGCTTCGCGCACCCGTTCGTACAGCTTGCTGTTCACACGCACCTCCGCAGGGGAGGCGAGATATAGCCGCGCCGGCCGCTGCGGTTGGTTCGTGGCGCTGTCCAGCGAATGAATGTTAGCGATACTGTCTTCGCTTAACTGGACCGGCCCGGGCGCGGGCCATGCCTGGCGTGGCGAATGCCGCGCTGTGGCGCCGCTGGGCGCGTTCGCGCCCCGATTCAGTCGCGGCGCACGCCCTCGATGCGCATCCAGTCGCCGTCCTGCTCGGTACGCAACTCCGAGAACCACGGCGCATAACGCTGCAGCAGCTCCTGTTCCTGGCCGTGCAGGATGCCGGACAGGGCGATGCGCCCGCCCGGGGCCACGCGCGCGGCCAGGGTCGGCGCCAGCGCGTCCAGCGCCGAGGCCAGGATGTTCGCCACCACCACCGGATAGGTGGCCGTCGGTTCGTCGGCCGGCAGGTACACCGCCAGGCGCTCGCCGACCGCATTGCGTTCGGCGTTGTCGTGGCTGGCCAGCAGCGCCTGCGGGTCGTTGTCCACGCCCACCGCGGCGGCGGCGCCCAGCTTCAGCGCGGCCAGTGCCAGGATCCCCGAGCCGCAGCCGAAATCCAGCACGCGCGCCTGCGCCAGCACGCCGTCGGCGGCCAGCGCGTCCAGCCAGCGCAGGCACAGCGCGGTGGTCGGGTGGGTGCCGGAGCCGAACGCCAGGCCAGGGTCCAGGCGTACCACCGCGGCGTCGGCGCCGCGGGCGTCCTCCGGCAGGTCGTGGTTCCACGGCACGATGAAGGTGCGCGCGCCGAAGCGCATCGGCTGGAACTGGTCCAGCCAGGCCCGTTCCCAGTCCTGGTCGTCGACCTTGCGGAAGGTGACCTGGGCCCAGTCCAGCCCGGGGTCGAACGCCTCCAGCGCAGCCAGCAGCACCAGCCCGTCCTGGTCCTCGGGGAACAGCGCGCTCAGCACCAGCGTGCCCCACAGCGGGGTCTCGCCCACGCCCGGTTCCAGGATCGCGCGTTCGTTGCTGGTGTCGGCGTCGGCATCGAGCAGGGTCACCGCCAGCGCGCCGACATCCTCCAGCGCGGTCTCGTAGCGGGGCTGGGTGGCGTCGGTGCAGCGCAGGGTCAGTTCGAGGAACGGCATCGGTCGGTGGGGCAAGAAGGGGAAGCGCGCATCTTAGACGGGCGGCGGGCCTTGCGCTGGAGACGGCCCGGCCGGCGCGGCGGAGCAGCGCGCGCGTGTCGGCGGGCCAGGCCTGGGGCGTGGTTCCATGCCGGCCACCGCACCCTGCCGTTCGTCCGTGCCGCCGGTCCGCACGTCCATGCGCCGATGCCCCGGCCGTATTTGGCGCATGCCGCGGCCGTGGCCTGGGGTAGACTGCCGGCTCGCAGCGGCAGGGCGACAGGGGGTCCGGCTGCGTTTCCGCCCGTTGTCCGGCTCTTTCGCGCATGCCCGTCGTGTCCCGTCCAACCTGGCTGTTGCTGGCGCCCGCCGCGCTGTTGCTGGGCGTGGTCGCCTATCGCGCGCTGTCGCTGCCGGGCGCACCGGCGGCGGCGCCCGCGCCGGCGAGCGCGGTGGCGGCCGACGCCTACCCCGCGTCCGCCACGCCGGCCACGGCGTCGCGCCAGGCGTCGACGCCTGCGCGCCTGCGGGAGGAGAACGAGGGCGAGCGCAGTGCCGACCTCTACCGCGCCGCGCAGCAGCTGTCGATCGCCGCCGCGCACGGCGACCCCGAGGCGTCCTGGCGGCTGAGCCGCATCTACGACTATTGCGCCGGCTATGCGATGGACCCGGTCGGCTACGGCGCCGACACCCGCGCGATCGCCGATGCGCGCCTGCCGACCTCGGACCAGATGGTGCAGGCGCGCGCCCGCGTCGGCCGCCGCTGCGCCGGTTTCGTGCCCGGCGACGGCCTGACCCGCCAGGCCATCGTCGCCCAGCGCGTGCAGGCCGCGCGTGGCGGCAACCTGGCTGCCGAAGCGGCGCTGCTGGCGCTGGGCCAGCCGCTGCATGCCGGCGCCGAGTACAAGCGCGACCTGGTCGCGCGGGTGCGCGCCTCCGGCGATCCCGATGCCTACGTGGCGCTGGCGCCGGCGATGGGCCTGGCCGCCAGCGGCGACGACAGCCTGGGCGGCAGCGTGGCCGGCACCCAGTTTTCCGAATTGGCCTGGCAGTTGGCCGCCTGCAGGCTGGGATTGGATTGCGGCCCGGACAGCGAGCTGATGACCCGCTATTGCGCCAACGGCGGGATCTGCTCGCGTGACCCCACCCAGGACTTCAGCAGTTTTGTTTACGACGCCGCGGTGCCGCGGCAAGGCACGGACACGATGAACGACATGGTCAATCGACTGGTGGACAGCACGGGAGCAGGCTCATGAATTACCGGCGATGGCTGCACGGCGCCAAGTTCTGGTTCTGGGTCCTGGCCTTCGTCGCCTATTCGGCGGCGGCGGCGGGCCTGCTGCTGATCGACACCGCCGAGCAGCGCTACCGCGGTCTGTCCAAGGTCGAGCTGACCACCGCGCATTCCGCGCCGGACGTGCGCCGCGCCGGCGCCGCGCAGGTGGCGGCGATCTACCGCGCCAACAGCGGCATGCCGTTCTCCACCCTGGCCCCGGGCAGCACCTTCCAGATCGTCTGGCCGGACGGCTCCACCGAGACGGTGATGATCGTCAGCCCGACCTCGAGCCTGGGCGCGGAGCCGGTGGCGGGGACGCAGCAGGGGAAATAGCCGGGAGTGGGGAGTCGGGAATGGGGAATCGCAAGAGCGGGTTCCCGGGCCCTCATCGCGCTGCGCGGTGGTTGTAGCAACGATGTCGGCGACGGGCGCCGACGCGCTGTATCGAGGCCATTCGCCCCCCGGCCTATTCGTTCCGCCCCGATCCTGTGGTGCTCAGGCGAACGCGCTCGCGAGGTCGCGGCCTTCTCCGTCGAAAATCGGGAGCCGGCACTGCCGATTCCCGATTCCCGTTTCTCCATTCCCGGCTGTCAAACCAACGCAATCGATTTGTTCTTGCGTTCGGCCAGGCGCTTTTCCAGGTAGTGGATGTTCTGGCCGCCGGCCTGGAAGCCCTTGTCGCGCATGATCCGCTGCTGCAGCGGGATGTTGGTCTTGATGCCGTCCACCACCATCTCGCTCAGCGCCACGCGCATGCGCGCGATCGCGGTCTCGCGGTCGGGGCCGTGCACGATCAGCTTGCCGATCATCGAGTCGTAGTTCGGCGGCACCTTGTAGCCGCTGTAGATGTGCGTGTCCACGCGCACGCCGGGGCCGCCGGGCGGATGGAAGCCGGTGATCAGGCCCGGGTTGGGCATGAAGGTTTCCGGATCCTCGGCGTTGATGCGGCACTCGATCGCATGGCCGCGCAGGACGATGTCCTTCTGCTTGATGCTGAGCTTGTGCCCGGCGGCGATGCGCAGCTGCTCGCAGACCAGGTCGATGCCGGTGATGCGCTCGGTGACCGGGTGCTCCACCTGGATGCGCGTGTTCATTTCGATGAAGTAGAAGCGCCCGTTCTCGAACAGGAACTCGAAGGTGCCGGCGCCGCGGTAGCCGATGCGGATGCAGGCGTCCACGCAGACCTTGCCGATCTCGTTGCGCAGTTCCTCGGTGATGCCCGGCGCCGGCGCTTCCTCCACCACCTTCTGGTGGCGGCGCTGCATCGAGCAGTCGCGCTCGCCCAGGTGGATGGCGCCGCCCTGGCCGTCGGCCAGCACCTGGATCTCCACGTGGCGTGGATTCTCCAGGAACTTCTCCATGTACACCTGGTCGTTGCTGAAGGCGGCCTTGGCCTCGGACTTGGTGGTCTCGATGGCGGCCTTCAGCGCGGCCTCCGAATGCACCACGCGCATGCCGCGGCCGCCGCCGCCGCCGGCGGCCTTGATGATCACCGGGTAGCCGATCTCGCGGGCGATCTTGGTGTTGGCGACGATGTCCTCGCCCAGCGGGCCGCCCGAGCCGGGCACGCACGGCACGCCGGCGGCCTTCATCGCGCGGATCGCCTCGACCTTGTCGCCCATCAGGCGGATGGTGTCGGCCTTGGGCCCGATGAAGATGAAACCGGACTGCTCCACGCGCTCGGCGAAGTCGGCGTTCTCCGACAGGAAGCCGTAGCCGGGGTGGATGGCCTGGGCGTCGGTGACCTCGGCCGCGGCGATCAGCGCCGGGATGTTGAGATAGCTCTCCGACGAGGGCGCCGGGCCGATGCACACCGACTCGTCGGCCATGGCCACGTGCTTGAGGTTGCGGTCCACGGTGGAATGCACCGCGACCGTGCGGATGCCGAGCGTATGGCACGCGCGCAGGATGCGCAGCGCGATTTCGCCGCGATTGGCGATGACGACTTTATCGAGCATGGGAAGGCCGGGAATTGGGAATGGAGAATCGGGAATGGAGGACGGCGTGCATCGTCAATCTCCGCGCTTGCTCAGAACATTCATCAATGCGGTCAGTTTGGCGAAGATCGTATCGATCAATCCGTCGAGTGCCGCGATGTCGGAGGTGTAGTCGAGCCGGCGCGCGATCTGCAGGTGCGTGCTGGCCTCGGACAGCGAGCCACGTGCGATCGACAGAAAACGCAGGTATTCGGGAGTGGAGCGGCGTGCCGCGCCTTCGGCGATGTTGGCGGGGATGCTGACCGCTGCACGGCGCAGTTGCGCCGTCAGCCCGAAACGTTCCGTCGCCGGAAACGTCTCGGAGAGGCGATAGATCATTTCCACCAGATCCATGGAGTCACGCCAGACGTCGAGCCGCTCGTGCGGCCGCTTTGACGATTCCCCATTCTCCACTCCCGATTCCCGGCGTCTCAGCCAATCACAAACAACGGCTGGTCGAACTCCACCGGCTGGCCGCTTTCGCCCAGGATCGCGACGATGGTGCCGGAGACGTCGGCTTCGATCGGGTTGAACATCTTCATCGCCTCGATGATCGCCAGGGTCTCGCCGGCCTTGACCGCCTGGCCGACGCTGACGAAGGCCGGCTTGTCCGGGGCCGGCGAGGTGTAGAAGGTGCCGACCATCGGCGCGCGCAGCACGTGGCCCTCGGGCAGGGCGTTGCCGGGCTTGGCGCTGCCGCCGGTGGAGGCCTCGGTGGGCGAGCTCATCGGCATCGGCGCGGCGGCGGCCGGCGCGGCCGCGGGGGCGGCGGCCACGTACTGCGGCGCGCTGGCGGTCATGCCCTTGGGGGTGCGCGCCAGGCGCACGCTTTCCTCGCCTTCCTTGATCTCGATCTCGGCGAGATTCGATTCTTCCAGCAGGTCGATCAGTTTCTTGATTTTGCGGAGATCCATAACGGCCTCGTGAGGTGACTTTTGAAAAAGACCGGGCGCGCGGCCCGGGGGCTCAGACGGGGGGATGCGGTGCCGGTCCGGCGTGTGCGCGGCTCATGCGGCCGCGCCCAGCCGGGTCAGCGCCGCGTCCATCGCATAGCGGTAGCTGTCGGCGCCGAAGCCGCAGACCACGCCGACCGCGTGGTCGCTGAAATAACTGTGGTGGCGGAACGGCTCGCGGCTGTGCGGGTTGGACAGGTGGATCTCGATGAACGGGATCGCCACTGCCGCCAGCGCGTCGCGCAGCGCCACCGAGGTATGGGTGAACGCGGCCGGGTTGATCAGGATGAAGGCGGTGCCGTCGCCGCGCGCGGCCTGCACCCGGTCCACCAGCACGTGCTCGGCGTTGGATTGCAGGCTCTCCAGCGCGTGGCCGGCGGCACTGGCCTGGGCCAACAGCGCGGCATCGATCTGCGCCAGGGTGGCATGGCCGTACACGCCCGGCTCGCGGGTGCCGAGCAGGTTGAGGTTGGGGCCGTGCAGCAGCAGCAGTCGCGCCATCGGGAACAAAGCAGCGGAAAGGGCGGCAGTCTGCGCGAAGCCGGCATTGCTGTCCAGTTCGGCGAAGTTGCGGATGTTTTAAACAAATGTTTGATTTTTCGCCGGTCTGCGTCGCGTCAGCGCAGGCATGGCGGGCGGGCAACGGGCCGCGCCACTGCCTGCGGTTATGTCGCATCTTGCGCGGACCATGCAAGTGTCGCTGCAGCATGGGACGGCCACATTGCAGCGCCATCGCCGCCGCGCGTCGACGCGCCGGTGGAAGTGGTATATACCATTTCAAAATCACTGACATACCAGTCGAGGGTAGGCGCATGCGAACCGAGCGTATTGGCCGTTGCGGCCTTGGCCGCCACATCCTGGCGTTCGCGCTGCTGGCCGGCGCGACCGCGCCCGCGCTGGCGGCGGCGCCGGCCACCCTGCCGGCGGTGTACCCGGCGCCGACCGCGCTGCGCCTGCTCGGGCCGGAGTTGCCGCTGGGGCCGTCGGTGGTGCTGGTGCAGGCCGGCAAGGCCGACCCGGCTACCGACGCGCTGGTGCGCGCCGTGTTGCGCGAGGCCGGCGTTTCCCGCATCCGCCGCGCCAGCACGCTGCCGCACGACCCGCAGGCGGTGTCGGTGGTGCTCGGCACCGTCGACGCGGCGCCGGTGCGCGATGCGCTGGCCGCCGTCGACCTGGATGTGCCGGAACGCGCGGAAGGCTATGCGCTGGGCAGCGTGGCCAGCGGCGGTGGCACGCGGATCGTGCTGGCCGGCCGCGACGGCGCCGGCCTGTACCACGCGGCGCAGACCTTCCGGCAACTGGTCGCGCACGGGCGCATCGCCTCGGTGGCGGTGACCGACGCGCCGGCGATGCCGGTCCGCGGCACGATCGAGGGTTTTTACGGCAAGCCCTGGAGCATGGCCGAACGCGCCGCGCACCTGGCGTTCCTGGCGCGGTTCAAGGCCAACACCTACATCTACAGTCCGAAGGACGACGCCTTCGCGCGCGATCGCTGGCGCGCGCCGTACCCGGCGGCCACGCTGGCGGCGCTGGGCAAGCTGGCCGCGGTGGCCAACCGCGAGCACATCAACTTCGTCTACGCGCTCTCGCCGGGGCCCTCGATCTGCTACAGCGACGCGGCCGACCTGCAGGCGATCCGGCGCAAGTTCGCCGCGTTGCGCGCGCGCGGGGTGCGCAGCTTCTACATCGCCTTCGACGACATCGAATACACCAAGTGGAACTGCCCCGGCGACGCCACCGCGTTCGGCCCGGCCGGCGAGCAGGCCGCGGCGACTGCGCAGGCGCAACTGCTCAACGCGGTGCAGGCGGACATCGCCGCGGCCGGCCACGGCGCGCTGATCATGGTGCCGACCGAGTACTACAACGTCACCGAATCGCCGTACAAGGCGACGCTGCGCAAGGCACTGGATCCGCGCGTGGTGGTGCAGTGGACCGGCACCGACGTGGTCCCGGCGTCGATCTCGGTCAGCGATGCGAAGAACGCGACCAAGGCGTTCGGGCGCAAGACCCTGCTGTGGGACAACTATCCGGTCAACGACTTCGCCGAGACCGCAGGGCGCCTGCTGCTGGCGCCGTACGACCGCCGCCAGGCCGGGCTGTCGGCGGAATTGAGCGGCATCGTGTCCAACCCGATGAACCAGGAAGTGGCCAGCCGGCCGGCGGTGGCCGGGCTGCTGGCCTTCGCCTGGAACGACCGCGGCTACGACGCACAGCGCACCTGGCGCGCGGCCGCGCGCGACCTGGCCGGCGGCGATGCGCAGGTGGCCGACGCGCTGCTGACCTTCTTCGACACCCAGCACCTGGCGCCGACCTTCGGCCATCTGCCCTGGCAGCCGCAGGCGCCGCGGCTCAAGGCGCTGATCGACACCACCCGCGACGCGCTGGCCGATGGCGATCCGGCTGCCCGCGCCGCGGCGCTGGCCGCGCTGGGTCGCGCCGCCGACGACCTGGCGGCGGCACCGCAGCGCATCCGTGCCGGCACCTCCACCGGCGCGTTCGTGGCCGAGGCGGCGCCGTGGCTGGACGCGACCGCGCTGTGGGGCCGCGCGCTGCGCCGGAGCGTGGACGGGCTGAACCAGGCACTGGCCTCCGATCCGGCGGCCGGGCAGGCCTTCGCTGCGGCCAGGCAGCTCGCCGCGCAGGCGGAGGCGATTCCCTCCATTCCCGGCGCGACCCGCTTCGGCGGCCCGGTCAAGGTCGCCGACGGCGCGCTGGATACCTTCATCGCCGATGCGCCCGGCCTGGTGGAACGCCTGCCGGCGCGCTAGCGAGACGGCGGGCCGCGGCGGATCGGCGCGGTCCGCGCGCCGGTGTCCCGGCCCGCTCATGGGCATCGCCCATGTGCTGATGCCCGATCGCCATGCCGCACAGCGCACGCATTAACCGGCGATTTACACCCGCGCGCCGCATCCGGGGCACAAAGGATGCCCCGAGCGGCCAAGGTGCGTGCCATGCGAATTGCGATCATCGGCGCAGGATTCTGCGGCAATGTGCTGGCCGCGGCGCTGGCCCGGCAGGGTACCGCCAGCCGCATCACCCTGGTCGGCATGGCCGACACCTTCGGCCGCGGCGTCGCCTATGGCGCGGCGCGGCCGGAGCACCTGTTGAACGTGCGCGCCAAGGACCTGGGCGTGGATCCGCAGGATCCCGGCGGCTTCGCCGCGGCGCTGCACCTGGATGCGGCGCAGGGCATGGCGTTCCTGCCGCGGCTGCAGTACGGCCAGTACCTGGAGCAGCACCTGGCGGCCGCCCTGGCGGAGGCGGCCACCGAAGTGGTGCCGCTGGCGCAGGAGGCGGTGGCGCTGGAGCGCGATCCGCACGGCTTTCGCGTGTTCCTCGCCAATGGCGAGGATTTCGTCAGCGACGTGGTGGTGCTGGCGATCGGCGCACTGCCGCCGGCGGCGCTGCCGGGCGTGGGCCCGCGCCTGGCGGTGCACCGGCGCTACATCGGCTGGCCGTGGCAGGACGGTGTGCTCGACACGGTGCCGCCGCAGGCGCGGCTGCTGCTGGTCGGCACCGGCCTGACCATGGCCGACGTGGCCCTGACCCTGCGCCGGCGCGGCCACCGCGGCGCGATCACCGCCCTGTCGCGGCGCGGCCTGGCGCCGCAGGCGCATCTGCTTCAGCCGGGCGCGCCGGTGAGCCTGCCGCCCAGCGTGGTGCAGGCGCTGCGCGGCCACGACCTGCGCGGCCTGGTGCGCAGCCTGCGGCAACTGACCACGGTGGTGGAGGACTGGCGCTGCGTGGTGGATGCGCTGCGTCCGCACCTGCAGCCGTTCTGGAGCGGCCTGGCGCCGGCGGCACGCGCGCGTTTCCTGCGCCACCTGCGGCCGTACTGGGAGGTGGCGCGGCACCGCCTGGCGCCGGCTGCGGCCACCGCGCTGGCGCAGATGCAGCAACAGGGGCAGCTGCGGATTCGCGCCGGCCGCCTGCTGCGCGCGCGCCTGGGCGAGGACGCGGTGGAGGCGGTGATCCGCGACCGCGCCGACCGCGGCGCGCGCACCGAACAGTTCGACGTGCTGATCCGCGCCACCGGGCTGGATACCGACGTCGCCCGCACCAGCCATCCGCTGGTCGCGGCGCTGCGCGAGGCCGGCCTGTTGCAGGCCGATCCGCTGGGCCTGGGGGTGGTCGTCGATCCGCGGCTGCGGGTACGCGACGCCGGCGGCCAGCCGGTCTCCGGCCTGTACTGCCTGGGGCCGCTGCTGCGCGGCGGCCTGTGGGAAATCACCGCGGTGCCGGAACTGCGCGCCGCCGCGCAGCGCCTGGCCGAGGAACTGGCGACGCTGGCGCAGGCGCGGACCGCCGATGGTGGCGCCAGTGGTGATGCGCCGCAGCGGCTGGCGTTCTAGTGCCGGATCCGCACGCGTGCGCTGCCCGCTTTGCCCGCGCAGGAGCGGCTTCAGCCGCGACCGGGCCTTACCGGTAATGCCTGGTCGCGGCTGAAGCCGCTCCTGCGCGAGCGCGTCCAGCGTTCGCGGGCTAGCGTGGCGGCTGCGCGCCGCCGCCCACCCAGCCCTCGACCTCGCCCGGCGCGAACGGGCCGAGCTTCTGCCTGACGATGCGGCCGTCGGCGTCGATCAGCACGCTGTACGGCAGCAGGCCCTGGGTGTCGCCCAGGCGCACGCTGGCGTCGGCCGGGCCAGGCGTCTCCAGCGCGATCGGGTAGCCGATCGGCACCTGCTGCAGGAAGGCGCGCACGTCCTCGGCGCGGTCCAGGGCGATGCCCAGCACCTGCAGGCCGTCGCTCGGTTGCGCGCGCGCCAGCCGGTCCAGTTCCGGCATCTCGCGCACGCACGGTTCGCACCAGCTCGCCCACACGTTGACCAGCAGTGGCCGGCCGCGGAATTGCGCCAGGGTCAGGTGGCCGCCGTCGAGCGTGGGCAGGCGCAGCGCCGGGGCGGGATCGCCCGGGCGCGCCGCGGCGACCGGCGGCGCTGCCGCATGGCCGCTGGCCGTGGCGGACGTTGCCGGGGCCATCGCCGGCGTCCGCCGTTCCCACCAGTGCGCCGCCGCCACGCCGAGCACCGCCGCCACCGCGGCGACCGCCAGCAGGCGCCGCGTGCCGGGAGTCATCGCGCCGCGCGCAGCAGGGCGTCCTCGACCACCGCCTGGCTCAGCACCGGCGGCAGCACCGTCGGCGGCGCGCCCGGGCCATAGACCACGTACAGCGGCACGCCCACCGCCTTGTGCTCGGCGAGGAAGGCGCTGATGCGCGGATCCTCGTTGGTCCAGTCGCCCTTCATGTACACCGCGTCCACCCGCTTGATGGTGTCGCGGAACGCATCGCTGTCGAACACGTTGCGCTCGTTGGCCTTGCAGGTGACGCACCAGTCGGCGGTCATGTTGACGAACACCACGCGGTTGTCGGTGCGCAGGCGGTCGAGCATCTGCGGCGAATAGGCCACGGTGTTGCGCTCGACGCTGGCGCTGGGCGGCGGCAGCCGGGTCACGCCCCAGGCCGGCAGCAGGGCGGCCAGCAGCAGCACGGCGGCCAGGCGCATGCCGGTCTTGTGGTCGCGCCAGCGCGCGCGCTCGAACCACCAAAGGCCCAGCGCCAGCAGAGTGGCTCCGATCAGCAGCAGCGCCACCGCGTCCACGCCGCGCTGCTTGCCCAGCACCCACAGCAGCCAGATCGCGCTCAGGTACATCGGGAACGCCAGCACCTGCTTGAGCGTCTCCATCCACGCGCCCGGCTTGGGCAGGCGCCTGGCCAGCGACGGCACGAAGCCGATCAGCAGGAACGGCAGCGCCAGGCCCAGGCCCAGGGTCAGGAACACCAGCATCGCCGCCGCCGCCGGCGCGGTCAGCGCATAGCCCAGCGCCGGGCCCATGAACGGGCCGATGCAGGCGCTGGACACCACGCAGGCCAGCACGCCGGTGAAGAAGTCGCCGACCGGGCCGCTGCGCGTGGACAGCGACTGGCCGACGCCACCCAGGTTGGCGCTGAGGGTGAACACGCCCGACAGGCTCAGCCCGACCACGAACATCAGGTACACCAGCACCGCGACGAAGCCCGGACGCTGCAACTGGAAGCCCCACAGCAGCCGCGCGGCCACGGCGATGCCGCCGATCACGGCGAAGGAAGCGAGCACGCCCAGCGTGTACCACAGCGCATGGCTGCGGGCGCGGCCGCGGCTTTCGCCGCTCTGCGCCAGGCCCAGCACCTTCAGCGACAGGATCGGCAGCACGCACGGCAGCAGGTTCAGCAGCAGCCCGCCGCCGAGCGCCAGCAGCAGGATCCACAGCAGGTTCTGCGTGGCCGGCGGCGGTGCGGCGCTGCGCGCGGCGTTGTGCGCCGAGGCGTCCGGCGTCGCCGGCGGGGCATCGGCGGCCGTGGCCGCGGCCGCGTCGTCGGCATCGGCCTGGCGGCTGTCCAGCGGGGTCACCAGCAGCGGGCTGACCTCGGCCTGGTCGGCCGGGGTGACGGTGCCCTTGGGCAGCGCCAGCTTCACCCGTCGGGTCATCGGCGGGTAGCAGATGCCGTCGGTCTGGCAGCCCTGGAAGGTCGCCACCAGGGTCGCGGCGGCGGCATCGGCGCGCTGGCGCTGCAGCGGCACGGTGACCTCGGTCTGGTCGAAGTACACCACCACCTTGCCGAAGTGTTCGTCCTGGTGCGAGCTGCCCTGCGGCCAGCGCGGCATGCCGGTGCGGATGCCGGGCGCGCCCTCCAGCGCCAGCGCGGTACGGTCGCGGTAGAGGTAGTAGCCGGGTGCCGGGGTGAAGCGCAGCAACAGGGTGTTGCCGTCGTTGGCGATGGCTTCGAAATGGAACGCCTGGTCCGACGGCAGCGGCAGACCCTGCACCGCAGCGGCGCCGGGGCCGGGACCGAACAGCGGCTTGGCCCCGTTGCCCGCGCCCGGGCCGTTGCCCGGCAGCCCGCCCGTCGCCGCCGGCGGCGGCAGCGCCGACGCCGGCGCGGCATCGGCGGAGGCCGTGGCGGCCGGCAGGGTCACCTCGAGCAGGCGCTTCTGCGGCGGATAGCACACGCCGGCATCGGCGCAGCCCTGGTAGCGCACCTCGACCTGCACGCGGTCGGTGCCGGGGTCGGCGATGCCGCTCTGCACCGCGTTCAAGGCGTCGCGGTAGGTCTCCACCTCGCCGAAGTACGGGTCGGTCTTCTTGTGGCCGGCCGGCAACTGCAGGGTCGGGTTGGGCTTGAAGCCGCCGATCACCTTGACCGCGATGCGGTGCCGGTACAGGTAGTAGCCCTTGGCGATGTCCCAGTGCAGCGCGATGCGGCCGCGTTCGGGCGCCTGCGCGCTGAGCGCGAAGGCCTGGTCCACCGGCAGCAAGTCCTTTTCGCTGATCGCCAGGGCGGGGAAGGCGGCCACGGCCAGCAGGCACAGGGCGGCGAGGCGGTGCAGCAGGGTCATCGGCTTACGGTTCCTCACGGGTTTCGGCATGCACCCATTGCAGGTAGGCCGGCAGGCCGCCGGCGACCTCGAGTTCGACCAGTTCGGGGACCTCGTAGGGGTGCAACGCGCACAGCCGCTGCCGCAGGGCGGGCAGGCGGTCGGCGGCGGTCTTGATCAGCAGCAGCACTTCCTCGCCGTGTTCCACCTCGCCTTGCCAGCGGTAGGTGGACTGCACGCCGGGCAGGCGGCTGACGCAGGCGGCCAGGCGCTCGTCGACCAGCGCCTGGGCGATCCGCGCGGCGCTGGCCGGGTCGGGGCAGGTGCTGAGCAGCAAGCGGAGGGCGGGCGCGGACATGCGGCCGACAGTATAGGGATGCCGGCCGCGCTTTGGCGGCGCCGGTCCGTGGCCGGCCGCCGCGAATCCCCAATCCCTAATCCCTAATCCCTAATCCCCGCCCGCTGCAGCCGCAGCGGGCGAGGTGACACGGCTCAGTTGAGCAACTGGCAACTGGCGGGCTTGGCGGAAGTGAACAGCGACGAGGTCGCCCACTCCGGGTGGTCGATGAACGGGTTGCGGTTGCCCTGGAAGCTGTAGATCACCTCGTTGCGGGCGCGCTCGGCATCGTCCGGCGGGTCCTGCTGGCTCCACGCGATCAGCGTCGACAGCAGGCCCATGTAGGCCGGCGAGGACGAGGTCTTGACGATCTTGCTGCGGTCGTCGGTCAGCTCCAGGTCCGGCTCGGATTGCCCGGTCTTGGCATCGACCCCGCCTTCATAGCGGATCGCCATGTACATCACCGCACGCGCCATGTCGCCCTTGCGATGGTCCCACACCTCGAAGGTGCCGCTGTTGCCATCCGGGGTGCGCACCCAGTTGGAGTTGCCCGGGTAGCGGCCGCTGCCGCCGCCGAAGCCGGCGTTGGCCTCGGTGGCGCGCTCGCCGCAGTTGCTGTCGCACTTGGCGTAGGGCTTGTTGCCGCGGTCGGCGTTCCAGGTGGCGTCGGTCAGGTACAGCATGTGGGTGTCGGTGTACGGCGCGTACGGCAGGCCCTTGTCGCCGGTGGAGGTGCCGAAGCCCAGCGAGTTCGGCCAGCTATGCTCGCGGTTGTACTTCAGGCCGCTGCCGCTGCCCGCGCGGTCGGTGCCCTTGGCGTAGCTGCGGTTGCGGTAGGCGTCGAGCACGCGCTGGCTGTTGTTCGGATCCTCGTCGGCGATCTCCAGGATGGCCCAGGTGTCGGTGCCGGAGCTGCTGCTGTACGGATAGACGGTGTGGCCCTTGATCGTCTCGTGCAGCGAGCAGCGCAACTGGCTGGGGCTGGAGGTGTTGACGTGCGAATAGTAGGTGCCGGCGCCGCTGCCGCCGCCCGAGCCGCTGGCCACGGTGAAGGCGACGCTGCGGTCCTGCGCCGGGTGCGCGCCGTCGGCATCGCTGACGCGCGCGGCGACGATGCTCAGGGTGCAGCTCTCGCCGGCTTTCAGCGCGGTGTTGGTGGACAGCGCGAACTGGGTGCCGCTGCCGGGATAGGTCAGCGCCACGCTGCCGGACTGCTGGCAGCTCAGGCCGAACGCGCCGCTGGCCAGGCTCACCGCCTCGCTGAAGGTCACCGCCAGGTCGCCGGCGGCGGGGAAGTCGGTGGCGCCCTGGGTCGGGGTGGTGGCGGTCACCGTCGGCGCGGCATTGCTGCCGCCGCCGGCGAAGGTCTGGCCGTTGTTGCAGGCGCCGAAGGTGCTGGTGGCGCTGTCGCTCCAGCTGAAATCGGCCGCGGCGCTGCCGTTGCCGCGCAGTTGCAGCGAGGTGCCGGCCGGAGTGCTGTTGCTCTCGCTGACCGGCAGGTTCTGGCTGGTCATGCCCGCGGCGGGGCCGCCGCCGCCGGTGATGGCGCCCTCGTAGCTGAGGAACTGCACCACCTTGCCGTTGCCGTCGACCAGCGCCAGGCCGTCGTTGGGCCCGTTCTGGATGCCGTTGCTGGCATAGCTGACGGTGGCGATGCGCACCTGCCCGCCGCAGCTGACCAGGTTGCCGGCCGGCACCGCGCTGTTGGCGTAGACGGTGGCCGAGCCGGGGGTGCTGCCGTTGTACAGGTAGACGCGGTAGCCGCTCAGGCTCTCCCCGGCGGTGGCGACGATCTCCACGCCTTCGCCGGTGTCGCCGGCGGCGGTGGCATCGTCGTAATGCAATTCGTTGATGAACACGGCGGCCTGGGCCGGCCCGGCAAGGGCGAGCAGGCAGGCCAGCGGCAGCGCAACGGCGGATGGCTTCATCGACAACTCCTTTTGGTGATGGATCCCCCCCTGGGTCCGCGGCCAGCCTAGCCTGCCTCTGTGACACAGTGACGGAATTCGGTCACTGCTTGGCACCGAATGCACGGCGCCGGCAAAAATTTTTTGCCCCTGGCCCTTGAAAGCCCCCGCCACGGCACTACATCTGGCGCATCCCGGCGCTACCGGGTTTTTTCGCGAGCGTTGCTGGCAGTCGTCATGCGCGAGTGCTAACATCGCCGGCCTTTCCTAGACCAATCAATCACTTAAGAGGTCTCACTCAATGAGCATCAAGCCGCTTCACGACCGCGTCGTAGTCAAGCCGATCGAAGCCGACGAAATCTCCGCCGGCGGCATCGTGATCCCGGATTCGGCCAAGGAAAAGTCCACCAAGGGTGAAGTCGTGGCCGTCGGCGCCGGCAAGCCGCTGGACAACGGCAGCGTGCGCGCCCCGGCGCTGAAGGTCGGCGACAAGGTCATCTACGGCCAGTACGCCGGTTCCAGCTACAAGGCCGAAGGCGTCGAGTACAAGGTGCTGCGCGAAGACGACGTTCTGGCGATCGTCGGCTAACAGCGCCGCCGATCGCGGGAATCGGGAATGGTGAATCGGGAATCGGCAAGGCGCCTTCGTCGCCCGCGATTTCCATCCGTCCCGACCGCCCGCTCTTGATCTGCCTATTCCCTGTTCTCCATTCCCTATTCCCGAGGTAACTCAACATGGCTGCCAAAGATATCCGTTTCGGTGAAGACGCCCGTTCGCGCATGGTGCGCGGCGTCAACATCCTCGCCAATGCCGTCAAGGCCACCCTGGGCCCGAAGGGCCGCAACGTCGTGCTCGAGAAGAGCTTCGGCGCCCCGACCATCACCAAGGACGGCGTCTCCGTCGCCAAGGAAATCGAACTGGCCGACAAGTTCGAGAACATGGGCGCGCAGATGGTGAAGGAAGTCGCGTCCAAGACCTCCGACAACGCCGGCGACGGCACCACCACCGCCACCGTGCTGGCGCAGGCGCTGATCCGCGAAGGCTCCAAGGCGGTCGCCGCCGGCATGAACCCGATGGACCTCAAGCGCGGCATCGACAAGGCCGTCGTGGCTGCCGTGGCCGAGCTGAAGAAGATCAGCAAGCCCACCGCCGACGACAAGGCCATCGCCCAGGTCGGCACCATCTCCGCCAACTCCGACGAGTCGATCGGCAACATCATTGCCGACGCGATGAAGAAGGTCGGCAAGGAAGGCGTGATCACGGTCGAGGAAGGCTCGGGCCTGGAGAACGAGCTGGACGTGGTCGAGGGCATGCAGTTCGACCGCGGCTATCTGTCGCCGTACTTCATCAACAACCAGCAGAGCCAGCAGGCCGACCTGGACGATCCGTTCGTGCTGCTGCACGACAAGAAGATCTCCAACGTGCGTGACCTGCTGCCGGTGCTGGAAGGCGTGGCCAAGGCCGGCAAGCCGCTGCTGATCGTCGCCGAGGAAGTGGAAGGCGAGGCGCTGGCGACCCTGGTGGTCAACACCATCCGCGGCATCGTCAAGGTCGTGGCGGTCAAGGCCCCGGGCTTCGGCGACCGTCGCAAGGCGATGCTGGAAGACATGGCCGTGCTGACCGGCGGCACCGTGATCTCCGAGGAAGTGGGCCTGGCGCTGGAGAAGGCGACCATCAAGGACCTGGGCCGCGCCAAGAAGGTGCAGGTCTCCAAGGAGAACACCACCATCATCGATGGCGCCGGCGACACCTCGGCGATCGAGTCGCGCATCAAGCAGATCAAGGCGCAGATCGAAGAGACTTCTTCGGACTACGACCGCGAGAAGCTGCAGGAGCGCGTGGCCAAGCTCGCCGGCGGCGTGGCGGTGATCAAGGTCGGTGCCTCCACCGAGATCGAGATGAAGGAAAAGAAGGCGCGCGTCGAAGACGCCCTGCACGCGACCCGTGCGGCGGTGGAAGAGGGCGTGGTCCCGGGCGGCGGCGTGGCGCTGGTGCGCGCGCTGAGCGCGATCGGCGAGCTGAAGGGCGCCAATGAAGATCAGACCCACGGCATCCAGATCGCGCTGCGCGCGATGGAAGCGCCGCTGCGCGAGATCGTCACCAACGCCGGCGAAGAGCCGTCCGTGATCCTCAACAAGGTCAAGGAAGGCAGCGGCAACTTCGGCTACAACGCCGCCAACGGCGAGTTCGGCGACATGGTCGAGTTCGGCATCCTGGATCCGACCAAGGTGACCCGTTCGGCGCTGCAGAACGCCGCCTCGATCGCCGGCCTGATGATCACCACCGAAGCGATGGTGGCCGAGGCCCCGAAGAAGGAAGAGCCGGCCGCTCCGGGCGGCATGGGCGGCGGCATGGGCGGCATGGGCGGCATGGATTTCTGATCCAGCCGGCCTCGGCCGACCGTTCCACGCAGTCGAAAGGAGCCCCGCAGCGATGCGGGGCTCTTTTTTTGTGCCGTTTCGCGTGCTGCGGGCAGGCGAGCGCCAACGGCGGCACCCCGCCGGTCATGCCGGTTGCATGCCGATGCGTTATAAGCTGTCCACGCACTTCCACACCTCGGACTCCATGGCCACCCCGGCCAGCCACATCGATCAGCATCGGCTGGACCAGCACCGGCCAGCCTTGCATCGCTTTCTGTTCCGGCGCACCGGCGACTGGTCGCTGGCCGAGGACCTGGTGCAGGAGACCTTCCTGCGCCTGGTCGTCTACGCGCGCGAGCATGTGGTGACCGACATGGCCGCGCTGGCCCGTTCCATCGCGCTGAATCTGCTCAACGACCACATGCGTCGGCGCCAGCGCCAGCGCACCGAACCGATCAGCGACGACCTGCCCAGTCCTGCCCTGGGTGTGGAGGAGGCTGCGATGCAACGTGAGCGTATAGAGTGTTTCGCCCGTGCGTTGCAGGGCATGCCGCCACTGCGCCGCGAGGTGTTCGTGCGCTGCCGGCTGCGCGGGCAGAGCTACCGCGAGATCGCCCAGGCGCTGGGCTTGAGCGAAGGTGCGGTGGAAAAGCATGTCAGTCGCGCGCTGCGCTGGCTGCAGGATGCGGTGGCGCGCAACGATGCCACGCTTCCGCTGGCCGGTGTCCCTGCGGTTGCCCGGGGCGCGCTGCCGAGCCCCGGGCAGGACGGAGAATCATGAGTCTGGAACACCTTTTTCCGCGACATCCTTCTGGTCAATCGCCCGCCGATGCGGCGGACTGGGTGGCGCGCAAGCTCGCTGGCGAGGGGGTCGACCCGCCTGGGTTGCAGCAGTGGCTGGACGCAGATCCCGCGCATCGCGCCGAGTTCGACGCGCTGTGGGCGCTGGCGCACGAGCCGGCGCTGCTGCAGGCCCTGGCCGGCGTGGCGTTGCCGACGGCCGCGCCGCACGTCGCCCCCGTGCGCACGCCGCGACGGCGCTGGCCTGTGGCGGTGGGGCTGGCCGCCAGCCTGGCGTTGCTGGCGGTGCTGCTGTGGCCGTGGTTGCGTCCAGACCCGGCCCCGCTGGTGGTCGCCACCGCGCCCGGCCAGATGCGGGTGCTGCATCTGGACGACGGCTCGGTGCTCACCCTCAACGGTGCCAGCCGCGTGCGCGTGCAGTTGCGCGCGCACCGTCGGGAGGTCGCGCTCGAAGCCGGGGAAGCGTTCTTCGATGTGGCGCACGATGCGCGTCGCCCATTCGAGGTCACGCTCGGCGCGACGCGGGTCCGCGTGCTGGGCACCGTGTTCAATCTGGCCCGCGATGGCGCGATCAGCGAACTGTCGGTGTATTCGGGACGGGTGGAAATCGTCAGCGGCCGCGCGCACCGGGTGCTGGCCCAGGGCATGCGCATCGAGGCCGCCCCCGCCGGGCTCGGCACGCTCGCCCGCTTCGATCCAGGCGCCGGCGACTGGCGCGAAGGCTGGCTGCAGACCGCCGGCATTCCGCTGTCGCGGCTGGTGGAGCGGCTCAACCGGCGCTCGCCGCGACCGATCGCCATCGCCGATCCGGCGGTGGGCGCGCTGCAGGTGTCCGGGCGCTTCCGCCTGGACCAGCCGGAGCAGACCCTGGCGCACCTGGCGCGGCTGTATCCGCTGCGGATCCAGCGCACTGCAACGGGCATCACGCTCGCAAAGGACACGCCCGCACGCCGCTAGCGTGCCGTCCACTCCGCTTCGGCGGGTCATAAAAATTTCATGCGATCGGGCTGTCGGGAAGCGCATGCCGCGACGTCTTTGCTGTCGGAGCCAACGCTCCGACAGCGGCCGCCGCGCCCCCGCGCGACGGCGTCGTTCCCCGATCCGCCTCTGAAAAGGATTCCCCATGAACAGGCAATTCCAGCGCAAGGCCATGCCGCTGATGGTCGCCAACGTGCTCGCCCTGACCATCGCCGTCTGCATCGCGACGCCAGCGCAGGCGCAGTATTACAACGTCATCGACAGCGGCACCACGCAGCGGTTGCTCGACGCCTTCCAGCAACGCACCGTTTCCACCACCGATGGCACCTTGCGCGATAGCGCGCCGGTCATCGTCGCTGCGCATCGCGGCGTGGTGGACCGCACGCATCCGGAGAATACTGTCGAGGCCGCGATCAACACGATGAACTACGGCATCGAGGCGATCGAGCTGGACGTGTACGAAACCAGCGATTACGTCCCGTATCTGATGCACGACAAAAGCCTGAAGCGGATGCTGTTGCGCAACGAATATTCGGATATCTACCGATGGCAGAAGGAGGCTGGCGGCGATACGACGCTGAAGACGCCGACGTGGTCGGACATCTCTTCGACGCCGATCTGCGACAACCATGCCGATGGGTACGGGTACACCAACGACCACCAGGTCTGCGACGACATCAACATCAGGCCGGCTTCGCTCGACGCGACGATGCTCGCGCTGTACGCGGACAGCTACACCGGCCTGATCTTCCTGGACCTGCGCCAGACGGAGAACGTCCGTGACACGGCCGCATGGCTTTTGCACACCATCAATACCGTCAACGACCCGGGTTATGAGCTTTGGTTGGCGGAGCACGTGGTGCTCAAGTTCCAGACGCTTTTGTTCAATGGTCCGTCCGATTACGCCAAGCAGACGCAAGACTACTACCACAGCCGCTATCCGGACGACCAAGCCATCGGCAACACCGACGTCTCGCTGTTGTACGTGCAACCGGTCTACACGACCAACGGCGCGGCGTCGAAGGGCTCCGGCGCCTCGCCATGGGCGATCAACGACTACAGCGCTTGGTGGAACTGGTTCCAGCAAAGCACGCCGACCAGCCTGCTGCCGCCGGAACTGAGCCTGAAGGCGGCCGGGGCGATCCTCAACTACGGCCAGGACGACCTGTTCACCTCGCTGTGGCAAAAGGGCCTGAATCTGGGCGTGTACGTGCCCGAGCGTCTGTGCACGCTGAGTTCGCCCAGCGGCGCGGCGTCCAATCTCAGCGGCGACGCCGGCACCATCTGGGAAGGCGGGGTGTGCGGGCCGCTGGTGCCGCCGATGCAGCCGGCCGAATGCGGCAGCGCCAGCACCACCCAGTTCGACCGCGCCGGCGGCGGTTGTACCGACCACCGGCCGTTCCGCGAGTGGTGGCACGACACCGCCAAGTTCGGCTTCCTGATCACCGACAAGCCGGTGGAGACCATCCAGTACCTGGCGCAGTTCCCCGGCCAGCGTCCCGGCACCAAGGGCATCAACGGCGTCAACCTCAGCGCGCTGCCGCCGCTGGTGGTGGCGGCCGACGGCAGCGGTACCTACACCACCATCGGCGCGGCGCTGGCGGCGATGCCCGCCAGCGGCGGCCTGATCCAGATCCGGCCGGGCGTGTATCACGAGAAACTCAACGTCACCCAGGCCAATGTCGGCTTCCTCGGCACCGGGGCCGATGCCTCGCAGGTGGTCATCACCAACAACGATTCGGCGACCACCATCAACGCGGCCAGCGGCAAGCCGCTCGGCACCTCGGGCAGCTCCACGCTGACGGTCAGCGGCTCGGATTTCTACGCGGCCAACCTGACCATCCAGAACACCGCCGATTACGAGGCGCCCGGACTGGAGAACAACGCGCAGGCGGTGGCGCTGCTGTCGCGCGGCGATCGCGCCGTGTATCGCGCGGTGCGCGTGCTCGGCGGGCAGGACACGCTGTACGTGACCAACGGCCAGCGCGCCTACTTCGACAACTGCTACGTCGAAGGCTATGTCGACTACATCTTCGGCAACGGCAAGGCGGTGTTCGACAACAGCATCGTCAAGACCAAGATCCACAGCGACCTCGGCGGCGAAGCCACCATCACCGCACAGTCGCGCGGCAGCGCCAGCGAGGACAACGGCTTCGTGTTCAACAACACGCAGCTGCTGTTCGACAGCCCGTACATGAACAACGTGTGGCTGGGACGGCCGTGGGGGCAGTATTCCACCGTGTACTTCCTGCACACCAAGCTCGGCAGCCAGGTGCGCAACGCAGGCTGGATCGAATTCATCCCGCTGTCGACCGACGCCGGCGGGACCAACAATCTGCCGACCTCCACCTACCGCGAATACGATTCCAGTATCCAGAACGCCGCCGGCACCTGGGGCAGCTTCGACATCGGCCTGCGCGAGAGCACTTCGCCGAAGAGCAACGTGCCGCTGAGCGACGGCGAAGCGGCGGCGCTGGCCGCCGACGTGTACCTGGCCGGCAGCGACGGCTGGCAGCCGAGCAAGGTGGTCTACGGCAGCACCACCGGGCAGACCCTGCCGTTGCCCGCGATCGCGGTCGGCCCGCCGGCGTCGCCGACGATCGCCTCCACCACGGCCGGCAACCACAACGTGCAGGTCAGCTGGGGCGGGCAACCGGCCAATCCGGTCGAACAAGGCTACATCCTCACCGCCAAGCAGGGATCGAGCACGTTCGGGCCGATCACCCTGCCGCCGACCGCGACCTCCGGCTATGTCGATGGCCTGGACAACGGCACGCCGGCCACGGTCAGCGTGGTCGAGTTCAACGCCCAGGGCAACAGCGCCGCCTCGGTGTCGGCGTCGGTGACGCCGGTCGCGCACGATCCCACGGCACCGTCCAGCATCCATGTCGATGTCACCCGCAGCACCGCCACGGTGACCTTCTCGATCACGGACCAGGGCAGCACGCCGGTGTACGGCGGCAATGTCGCCCATGCCGGCGTGTACACCGCGCTGTACGCCAGCCAGAACGACGCCTATGCCGGCACCGCGATTTCCGGGACCAGCAGCGGTTTCACCACGCCGTCGTGGACTTTCAACAACCTCAGTCCGAACACCACCTACTGGGTGTCGTTGCGAGCCTACAACGGCAACTGGAGCCCGACGGCGTACGCCTCGTTCAAGACCTCGCCGTAAGCGGCTGACCGCCGTCCGCGTTGCGCCGCCGAGCGGCGGCGCAACGCGCAGGCCCGATCGGGCCGCCGCCGTGCCGGGTGCCAGTGCGCCCGGCAATCGTCCTGGCGACCCGCGCGATCGCGCAGGCGATGGCGGCAATCGGAACGCAAGTGCGATGGGCGTCTCGCGACGACTTGCGACGCGTCACAAAAATTTCACGAAATCCGGTGTCGGAATTGCTGTCGTGCGGCGTCTTTGTTGTCGCCACGCCACGTTGGCAATTCGACAGACCCACGCTCATGCCACCCCGTACTCCGCTGCATCGTTGCGCCCAACTTCCTCGCGCCACCGCATTGGCCGTCGCCCTGGTCACCGCGATGGCGACGCTGCCGCTCGCCGCTCAGGCCGCTGCGCCCGTGGCGATGCCGGCTGCCGCCGCGACATTGCCGCCTGGCGACCTTGGCGAGACCTTGAATGCGTTCTCGCGCGCCACCGGCCTGCAAGTGATCGCCGACCCGAACCTGCTGCGCGGCAAGCGCAGCCCCGGCGGCAACGTCACCGGCGACGCGCAGCAGGTCCTGGCCCGGTTGCTGCAAGGCACCGGTCTGGCGTTCCGCGTGGACGGCGATACGGTGATCGTGCAGGCCAACGGCAGCGCCGCAGCCAGCCCGATCGCTGCGAGCAACGGCGCGGCCGGGGCGATCGATCTGGACCGGATCGTGGTCACCGGCACCGCCACCCAGCAGCCCAAGTTCGCCGCGCCGTATGCGATCTCCACGGTCGACTCGGAAGCGATCGCGCGCCAGGCGCCGCGCAGCATGGTCGACATGCTGCGCTCGGTACCTGGCGTCACCGTCGAGAATTCCGGTGGCGAGGCCGGCGGCGAGAACGTGGTGATCCGCGGCCTGCCGTGGTCGGGTTTCCGCCTGCTCGACGTGCAGGAGGACGGCCTGCCGCTGTTCGAATCCAACTACGAGCGCCAGCTGCAGATCGATGAGGTGTACCGGCTGGACCTGGGCACCCAGGACGCGGAGATCGTGCGCGGCGGCACCGCGCCGATCTACAGCAACAATGCCGCCGGCGGCGTGCTCAACTTCATCACCAACCACGGCACCGACACCGCCAAGGGCGCGGTCAAGCTGACCGGCGGTTCGAACGCGCTGGGCCGCATCGACGCCACCACCTCCGGGCCGGTCGAGGGCAACGACAACCTGCTGTATGCGGTCAGCGGCTTCTACCGGCAGAGCGACGGCCTGCGCGATCCGGGCTTCGGCAACGGCAACCAAGGTGGGCAGATCAAGGTCGGCGGCACCTACAAGTTCGATTTCGGCAAGCTCTTCGCCGACTTCAAATACCTCAACGACCGCGGCGTGTTCTACAGCGCGATCCCGCTGGCCGATCCGCGCAACGGCGATTCGCTGGCCGACCTGATCGACCCGTCCACCGGCACGCTCGTCAGCGACAGCTTCCGCAACGTGCGCATCCGCACGCTGGACGGCAACGGCGGCAACCGCGTGGAGACGCGCGACCTGGCCGATGGCGTGCATCCGGTCACCCGCACCCTGACCGTGGGCGGCGACACCGAGTTCGCCAACGGCTGGCGGCTCAGCGACAAGGCGCGCTATGTCGATGGCGACGTGGGCTTCAACGCGCTGTTCAACGGGTCTCCGGTGGACGCGGCCAGCGCGCTCAGCAGCCGCCTGGCCGCCGCGCGCGCCGCGTTCCCGGGCACCGCCTCGCTGCGTTACGTGCTGGCCGGCACCAACACCCCATTCGATCCGGCCTCCACCGCCGGCCTGACCATGATCAACACCTGGTCGAGCACGCAGACCCACTACAGCGACTTCGTCAACGACCTGCGCCTGGGACGGCTGTTCGAGATGTCCGGCGGCAGCAGCCACGACGTGTCGCTGGGCCTGAGCTTCAGCCACTTCACCTTGCGCCAGCAGCAGATCGGCAATGCGCTGCTGACCGACGTCAAGAGCAATCCCGACGCGCTCGACATCCAGGCCCTGAACGCGGCCGGGCAGGTACTCGGCAACGTCACCGAGAACGGCTTCACCAGCTACGGCAGCGGCGACCTGATCGGCGATAGCCACGGCACCGCCACCGCGCTGTATGCCGCCGATACCTGGAAGCTCAACGATGCGCTGGAAGTGGATGCCGGCGTGCGCCGGGTGTGGCGCCGCGAGGACGGCAACCGCGGCGTGATCGGCACCCAGACCATCGCCACGAGCGGTCCGCTGGCCGCGCGCACCGTCACCGGCCTGGTCGGCAGCGTGCCCTACAGCAAGGACATGGCCGGCACCTCGTGGACGCTGGGCGCCTCCTATAAGTTCACCGAGCCGTTCAACGTGTTCGCGCGCTACACCGAGAGCTTCAGCTTCCCGCGCTTGAGCGAGCAATGGGGCAACGTGGTCAACGGCGTCGGCGGGCGCATGCCCGACGGCAGCGCCACGCCGGTGACCCCGATCCGCCAGGCCGAACTCGGCGTGAAGTACGCCACGCGCCCGCTGGAACTGGTGCTGATTGGCTTCTACAGCGATTTCAGGAAACTCAATTCGAGCACCTATGTCGCCAACGCCAACGGCCTGCTGGTCAACGTGCCGCTGATGATCGACACGCGCACCAAGGGCGTGGAGTTCGAGGGTACGTGGCGGCCGCTGGGCGGGTTCGAGCTGACCGGCTCGGTGACCCTGCAGGATCCGCGCATCAGCGGCGCCGACACCTTCAGCGGCCTGTCCGGTGCCGCGCTGGTCGACAACGAGATTCCGCGCGTGCCCAAGTACAGCTGGTCGCTGCAACCGAGCTACCGCTTCCAGGTCGGTGGGGTGGATGCGCGCGCCTACGCCACCTGGTTCGGCATCGGCCGGCGCTTCCAGGACTTCACCAACGCCAGCGTGCTGCCGGCCTATCGCACCCTGGACCTGGGCCTGCATCTGCAGCTCGACGCCAACCTCAGCGCGCAACTGCTGTGCACCAACGTCACCGATGCGCACGGCCTCACCGAAGGCAATGCGCGCGCGCCCGGCGTGTCCGGCGACCTGGTGCAGGCGGACGCGACCGTGGGCCGGCCGATCTTCGGCCGCAGCTACGTCGCCTCGCTGCAATGGGCGTGGTGACACGCGCCCTGAGTCGCACGTGGGTCGCCGCCAGCGCGCGGCGATGCCACGTGCGCATGTTTCGTTGATCGCCAGGACTTTTCGATGACGCTTCCGCATTTCACCCGCCGTCGCTTCCTCGGCGGCCTCGGCACCGCGCTCGCCTCCAGCATGCTGCCGCTCCCCGGCTGGGCGCAGCGCGCCGCCGCCACGCCTTCGGCCTCGGTCGATCGCATCCGCGAACCGCTCGGCGGCTGGATCCCGGGCATGCTCGACATCCACCACATCGGCACCGGCCGCGGCAATGCGACGCTGATCGTCTGCCCCGACGGCACCGCGATGATGATCGACGCCGGCGCCATCGACGGCCTGGACAAGTACCTGATCGACGAGCTGCCCAACGCCAGCCGCCGCCCGGGCGAGTGGGTCGGCCGCTACGCGCGCCGGCATCTGGCGCAGGCGGGGCGGCATGAACTCGACGAGTTCATCCTCACCCACTTCCACCGCGACCATATGGGCGAATGCCTGCCGGACACGCCGCTGGCGCCGGGTGGGCACTACGCCCTGACCGGCGTGACCGACGTGGCGCAACTGCTACCGATCCGCCGCTACCTCGACCGCGGCTACCCGGACTATGCGTTTCCGCAAGCGCTGGACGATCCCAACCAGCGCAACTACCGCGCCTTCATCCAGCAGGAGCGCGCCCGCGGCGCGCAGGTCGAGCGCTTCCGTGCCGGTGCCGCCGACCAACTGCGGCTGCGGCGCGACGCCGCGGCCTATCCCGGCTTCGCCATCCGCAACCTGGTGGTCAATGGCGAGGTCTGGACTGGCGATGGCGAGCGCACGCGCGCACTGTTCCCGCCCGGCGCCGTGCCGACGGAGAACCAGTGCTCGGCGGCGCTGCGCCTGCAGTATGGCGCGTTCACCTACTACAGCGGCGGCGATCTCTCCAACAGCATCAACTACTACGACGAGGACCCCTGGCGCGATGTGGAAACGCCGGTGGCGCAGGTGACCGGTGCGGTCGACGTGGCGGTGGCCAACCATCACGCCTATGCCGACGCGATGGGCCCGGCCTGCGTGCGCGCATTGCGCCCGCGTGCGTTCGTCATCCTCACCAACGACTCGGCGCACCCCTCGGTGTCGCCGCTGGAGAACATGCTCAGCGAACGCCTGTACCCGGGCCCGCGCGACATCTACGCCACCGCGATGAAGCCGGAGAATATCGTCGCCAACAAGCGCATCCGCGAGATGACCAGCACCAATGGCCACGTGGTGGTGCGGGTCGCGCCGGGCGGCGCGCAGTACCGCATCGTGGTCACCGACAACAGCGACGAGTCGGACACGGTGCTGGCCGTGCATGGTCCGTATGCCAGCGGGCGCCACGCCACGCAGGAGCCATCGCCCGCCTGAGCGGGGCCGCCGTGTCCCGCCGCGGCGATGCGGCACGATTCCGCGCGCGATGCGGCGAATCGCGCATAACCGACAAGCGTCTACGCGCGATGCGTGGCAGCGTGTTGACAGCGGGTGTCGGCGCCATGCAGGTTAGGGCGCACGGGCGCAGGGGAAACTGCACGCCCGCATGTTCGTTTTCTTCTGTGCGTCGCGACCGGCGCAGGGTGGCGTGTGCCTGCGGCATGCGCGCACGGTCGTGGGCGCGGCGCAGCGAAGGGGACGCCGGACGTCGTGCGTGCACGGCGTCGCTTTCATCCGCTGCAGAGGACACCGCATGCCACGTCGCCCACTCACCACCCTCGCGTTCGGCATCGTGCTGGCGCTGTACGGCGCCAGCGAGGCGCGCGCGCAGGATGCCGACACCGCCGCGCCCAAGGCCGCCGCCACCGACCTGGGCCAGGTCGTGGTCACCGGCTCGCGGATCAAGCGCTCGGAAGTGGAGGGCGCCGAACCGGTGCTGACGATCAGTGCGCAGCAGATCCAGCAGGAAGGCTTCCTCACCGTCTACGACGTGCTCAGCACGCTCAACCAGCAGGGCAGCGTCGAGGCCGACACCAAGTACGGCTCGCACACGCCCAACGCCTCGCCGGTGAGCCTGCGCGACCTCGGGCCCGGGCGCACGCTGCTGCTGGTCAACGGCCACCGCGTCGCCGACTACCCGCAGCCCTACGCCGGCGAGAGCAACTTCGCCAACTACGCCAACATCCCGTCCGCGGCGGTGGAACGCATCGAGATCCTCACCGGCGGCGCGTCGGCCATCTACGGCTCGGACGCGGTCGCCGGCGTCATCAACGTGATCCTCAAGCAGGGCTACGAAGGCAACCAGGTGCGCCTGCGCGGCGGCACCGCCACCGCCGGCGGGCGCGACGTGGTCGACCTGTCCTGGGTCGGCGGGCGCAGCGGCGACAAGTGGAACCTGACCTACGCGCTGCAGTGGACCCGGCGCGATCCGCTCTCGGTCGGCGAGCGGCCGAAGATGGACGACCAGGACGACGAGTCCTACAGCAACTGGACCGCGCAGGCGCGCAAGTACGGCTTCAATCCGTTCACCGGACTGAGCCTGGTCGACGCCGGCAACAACACGCGCCTGGCGCCGCCCAGCGGCACCTGTGCACGCTTCGGCGGCCAGTTCATCGATGCGCAGCGGCTGAGCTACGACTACAACAGCGACACCGTGCGCAACCTCGGCGGTTACTGCGGCATGGCCCACGACTACGCCGACTGGCTGGCCGCCAGCGGCGGCGACAGCGGCTCGGCGTATCTGTACGGCACCTTCGACTTCGACAACGGCGTGCAGGCCTGGAGCACGCTGTCCACGACCAGGAGCGTGGGCTACTGGACCTACGACCCGCCCTACGTCTACCTCGGCCCGTTCCACGACACCGGCAGCGACCGCGACCTGTACGCGATCCGCCAGCTCACCCGCTTCGAATCCGGCGGCTGGAAGAACCTGGCCAACACCACCAGGGAACTGTCCTGGGACCTGAGCGCCGGCCTCAAGGGCCGCCTTGCCGATCGCTTCGACTGGGAAGTGGCGGTGGGCCGCGCGCGCTACACCGTGGACGAATACGTGCGTACCGTGGACACGCAGAAGGCCACCGCCTACTTCCTCGGCCCGCAACTGGGCAGCACCGCCGACGGCACGCCGATCTACGATCTCAACGAGGAACGCTGGTACCAGCCGCTGACCGGCGCGCAGTACAACGACCTGGCGGTGAAGGCGCACAACCGCGCCGATTCCTGGGTCAACCAGGCCAGCGCCAACATCACCGGCGAATTGCTGCAGGGCTGGGCCGGGCCGATCAAGTTCGCCGCGGTCGGCGAAGTGGCCAAGCAGGGTTACCGGCTGTCGCCCGATCCCTGCGCCAACACCTGCTATCCGCTGGACGTGGTCGACTACGGCGGCGGCGAGCGCCTGCGCTACTCCGGCGGCATCGAGTTCGACGTGCCGCTGCTGTCCACGCTCAACGCCAGCCTGGCCGCGCGTCACGACCGCTACGGCGACTATCGCGCCTATGGCAGCGACCTCGGCGCGGCGATCGGCACCCAGCGCGACACCACCTGGAGTGCCGGCCTGGAGTGGCGGCCGCTGAGCACGCTGCTGCTGCGCGGCAGCGTCGCCACCAGTTTCCGCGCCCCGGACATGCACTACGTGCTCGGCGAGCCCAGCTCCACCCAGCAGACCGTGATCGACCAGTACCGCTGCATCCAGAAGGGCTACTACCTCACCGGCGGCTGCAGCGCCGAGAACAGCGACGTGTTCTACCTGATGCAGGTCAACCGCCGCGGCACCCCGGACCTGGAATCGGAGCATGGCCGCTCGGTCACCGCCGGCTTCGTCTGGGACATCGCCGAGGGCCTGTCGCTGACCGCGGACTACTACAAGATCCGGTTGCAGGACATGATCAAGGATCTCAACCGCGACGAGGTGCTCAGCGCCGAAGCAGGCTGCCGCACCGGCCTGACCACGGCCGGCGGCGTGTGGGTCAATCCCGGCGGCGCCGAATACTGCGCCCGCATCCTCTCGCGCGTGTCGCGCGATGCCGACGGCCGCGTCACCGGCATCGAGCAGGGACCGATCAACATCGCGCAGATGCACGTGTCCGGCGTCGATGCCTCGCTGAAATACCGGCTCAACACCGCGCGCTGGGGCAACTTCAGTTTCGCCCTGGATTACAACAACCTGATCGGCTACCACGAGCAGACCTACCGCACCGACGACGACAAGAACCTGCGCGACCAGAAGATCCGCAGCAAGCTGCGCGGCAGCGTGCACTGGGAGAACGGCGGCCCGCTGGACCTGACCGTGTACGCCAAGCGCTTCGGCTCCACCCAGGCGGTGAACTGGGGCACCTGCACCCGCTTCGACGACGGCTACCAGCCCAGCCCCTCCGACGCCTGCCGCGTCACCGACAGCGGCAACCGCCACTTCGGCGAGAGCACCACGCGCTACTTCGGCCGTGTCGGCCCGGCGCTGTACTGGAACCTCACCGCCGGCTACCGCATCGCCCCGAAGATGAAGGTCAACCTGTACATCAACAACGTGCTCGACACCGTCGGCTACGACAACAAGGAGCGCTACTACGGCTACCAGTTCTACAACACCACCCTGTACGACGCGATCGGCCGCGAGGTGGCGATGGAATATGTGCTGGATTTCTGAGAGGCCGGGATTCGGGAGTGGGATTCGGGATTGGGCTTGCTCAGCGCTGAAGTCGACGCAGCGCTACGCAACATGCGGCAGGAACGCGCTTCAGCCCCTCTCCCGCCGGGAGAGGGGTTGGGGTGAGGGTCCGTAGCGCGCAGCGCCGCGCAAGAACGCATAGGCGTGTGCTTGTGGAGA
>NZ_JAGHWV010000002.1:16598-19020 GCF_017746095.1 Xanthomonas sp. D-109 | reverse complement strand
CTTCTCCCGGCGGGAGAAGGGAAGCGCACTAGCCCCTCTCCCTGCGGGAGAGGGGTTGGGGTGAGGGTCCGGAGCGCGCAGCGCCGCGCAAAAACCCGCGCTCCTACGCGATGACGGCGACCTCATGGCCCTCCCGCCGCGTTGAACCGCTTTTCCGATTCCGCATTCCCGGTTCCCCTTTCCCGGCTCCACAAGTTGCTGATGCAACTGTGGCGCTGCCGCAAACCCTGTGTTATCACTACGTCCCATGAACGCGTCCTGCCGCAGCTTTTACTTTTGGTATTACGGTTTTCCGATGCCGCTGGCGGAGGAAGGATCGCGTTCACCCTGAAGGAAACTTCAGCCGCAATCCCGAAAGCCGCCAGCGAACCTGGCGGCTTTTTTCATGCCGCCGGATCTGGCCCCCACCCAGCCCCCCGACGAGACACACACATGGCACCGCACACCGACGATCTGCGCATCCGCAAGATCGAACCACTGACTCCGCCTTCCCAGCTGCAGGCGCTGCTGCCCTGCGACGAAGAGGCCTCGCAGACCGTCACTGCCGCGCGCGCGGCGCTGCACGAGATCCTGCACGGCCGCGACGACCGCCTGGCGGTGGTGATCGGCCCCTGCTCGATCCACGACCCGGTCGCGGCGATGGAGTACGCGCAGCGCCTGCGCCCGCTGCGCGAGACCTACGGCGATGCGCTGGAGATCGTGATGCGGGTGTACTTCGAAAAGCCGCGCACCACGGTCGGCTGGAAGGGCCTGATCAACGATCCCAACCTCGATGGCAGCTTCGACATCAACAAGGGCCTGCGCCTGGCGCGCGGCCTGCTGCGCGACATCAACCGCCTCGGTCTGCCGGCTGGCGTGGAGTTCCTCGACATCATCTCGCCGCAGTACATCGCCGACCTGGTGGCCTGGGGCGCGATCGGCGCGCGCACCACCGAGAGCCAGGTGCACCGCGAGATGGCCTCGGGCCTGTCGTGCCCGGTGGGCTTCAAGAACGGCACCAGCGGCGACGTCAAGATCGCGGTCGATGCGGTCGGCGCAGCCTCGCATCCGCACCATTTCCTGGCGGTGACCAAGGACGGGCAGACCGCCGTGGCGGCCACCGCCGGCAACCCGGACTGCCACGTGATCCTGCGCGGCGGCACCCAGCCCAACTACGACGCCGACAGCGTCGCCGCGGCGGCGCAGGTGCTGGAGAAGGCCGGCCTGCCGGCGCGGCTGATGGTCGACGCCAGCCATGCCAACAGCGGCAAGAACCCGGACAACCAGCCCAAGGTGATCGAGGACATCGCGCGCCAGCTCGAGGCCGGGCAGTCCCGCATCGTCGGCGCGATGGTCGAGAGCCACCTGCGTGGCGGCCGCCAGGAGCTGGTCACGGGCCAGCCGCTGGTCTACGGCCAGAGCATCACCGACGGCTGCATCGACTGGGACACCTCGGTACAGGTGCTCGAGCGGCTGGCGCAGGCGGTGCGCGCGCGGCGCCAGGCGCGCGTGGCGCAGGCGGCCTGAGCTCGGTGGAGGGAGAAACGCACGCAGCCTGACCGGCTGCGTGCGTGGGTGCGGGGGAAGCCCGGAAGAGGGGCCGGACGCGCCGCCGAATGCGAAGGGAGAGAGCTTCGGTATCGACGGCTGCGTGCCGGTGATGACGTTATCCGCCCATCCGGTGACCACGGTATGCCGGTGTGTGGCAGCGGCTGGCAAGGTGTTGGCGGGGCGTTAAGACCTGTTGTCGCCGGTTCAGCGCGACGGCGTGGACGTCGCGCGATGGGATGTACACGCCGCGCATTGATGGGCCGCGGCATAGCGGCGATCGCCTGCCGGACGCACCAGGCCCTGCTCGGCGCGACGCTGTTCCAGCGCCATGCGCATGGGGTCAAGCTGACCGCCGAAGGCCGGCAACTGGCCGATGCCGCCAGCGTATGCGTTGGCCGACATCGGGGTCTGACCAATAGGTGCTGCCCGAGGTCGCATGCGCGCATGTGCGGATGCCGCTGCTGGCGAAACCGGCCACCGTGTCGATAATGCCGCATGGCCGCCGACTCGCCCTGGTTCCTGTACCTGCTCGAATGCCGCAACGGCAGCTACTACGCCGGCATCACCCCGGACCTGCAGGCGCGCTTCCAGGCGCACCTGCGCGGCGCCGGCGCCAAGTACACCCGCGCCAACCCGCCGGTACGGCTGCTGGCCAGCCGCGCCTACCCCGACCGCGCCGCCGCTTCGCGCGCCGAGTACGCACTCAAGCGCTTGCCGCGCAGCCGCAAGCTGGCGTTCCTCGCCGCGCCCGACCCCGCACCTGGCGCCGACAACCTGCAAGCGACCGCCGAACCTGCGGCGGTGTTGTAGGAGCGGCTTCAGCCGCGACAGGCGTGACCGGTAAAGCCCGTCGCGGCTGAAGCCGCTCCTACGACGGTGCCGCACATTCGCG
>NZ_JAGHWV010000002.1:0-16409 GCF_017746095.1 Xanthomonas sp. D-109 | reverse complement strand
CTGTCCCGCAACTGCTCGGCGAGACCCCAACAGGACCACTGCCAGCCGTTGTAGGAGCGCTTTCAAGCGCGACCCATGGCAAGCCCGTCGCGGCTGAAGCCGCTCCTACGACGGTGCCGCACATTCGCGCGCATTCTGGATGCGAGAGGCTGCACTGTGGGAGGGACTTCAGTCCCGACGCGACGAACCCGAACGACGCGACAATCGTTCCATCGGGCATGCCGCTGTATGCAGCAGACACTCCCGATGCATACCCCGCCTCAGCGGCTGGGCCAATGCCACGCCGGCCGATCGAGTGCGCGCAGGCCGGCGACGTCGGTCTGGCCGTGCTCCTTGATCAGCAGGTGGTGCAGACAGTCCGGCTGCTGCTCCAGCGCTGCGATCAGCCGGCTGGCATGCGAGACCACGATGATCTGCGCCTGCCGCGCGGCGCTGCCGATCAGCCGCGCCAGCGCCGGCAGCAGGTCCGGATGCAGGCTCGCTTCCGGTTCGTTGAGCACCAGCAGTTCCGGCGGGCGCGGGCTCAGCAGGGCGGCGATCCACAGCAGGTAGCGCAAGGTGCCATCGGACAGTTCCGCCGCCGACAGCGGCCGCAGCAGGCCATGCTGGTGCATCGCCAAATCGAAGCGCCCGGCATGCACCTCGATCGTCAACCGCGCGCCGGGGAAGGCATCGTCCACCGCCGCATGCAGGCCGTCGGCATCGCCGATCTCCAGGATGGTCTGCAGGGCCGCGGCGAGGTCCGCGCCGTCGTTGCTCAGCACCGGCGTGTGCGTGCCGATCTGCGCCATGCGTGCCGGTGCCGCGGCGTCGGTGCGGAAGTGGTCGTAGAAGCGCCAACGGCGGATGTTCTCGCGGACCTCATGCATCTCCGGTGCCGCGCGCGGATCGGAGAACTGCGCCAGCACGCTGTCGAAACTGGCGATGCCGGCGCCGGCATCGGTCCAGCCGTCGTCCTGGGTCCGCAGGCGCACCGCCGGCCCGTTGCGGTCCACCAGCAGGTTGGACTGGCGCAGCCAGGGGCCGGCCCAGATGCATTCGCGCTTGATCTGCGGATCCAGCCCGAAGGCCGACGCCGACGGCATCGGCAGGCCCAGGTCGATGGCATAGCCGAATGCGTCGCTGGCGTAGCCCAACTTCAGGCCGACGGCCTGCTGCCGCACCGTGCCCTCGACCGGATGCTCGCCGCGCCGGACCGCGCGGCTCAGTGTCTCCGGGCCGGCCCACAACGCCGACGGCAAGCCGCCCTCGCGGGCCAGTGCGGCGATCACGCCGCCCTGGGCGGTGTCGGCGAGCAGGCGCAGCGCGCGGTAGACGTTGGACTTGCCGCTGCCGTTGGCGCCGGTGATCAGGGTCAGCCCCGCCAGCGGCAGCACCAGCTCGCGCAGGGAACGATAGGAGGAAACCGCCAGGGTGGTCAGCATCGGCGCAGCATACCCGCTGCCTGCGTGCCGCTCAGCCTCCCGCGTGCATCGTCCCGGTGTCCAGCCAGCGCTGGTGCCAGGACAGCGCCTCGGGCAGCAGGTGCGGGGTGTGCTTGCCGTAGCTGGCGTGCAGGGCGCGATCGAAATAGTCCTGCAACTGCGCGCGGTAGCTCGGGTCCACGCAGTGCGCGAGCAACTGTTGCGCGCGCTGCCGCGGCGGCAGGCCGCGCAGGTCGGCCAGGCCGTGCTCGGTGACGATGATGGAGACGTCGTGCTCGGTGTGGTCGACGTGGCTGACCATCGGCACGATCGAGGAGATGCTGCCGTGCTTCGCCGTGCTGGGGCTGAGGAAGATCGACAGGAAACCGTTGCGGGCGAAGTCCCCCGAGCCGCCGATGCCGTTCATGATGCGGCTGCCCATCACGTGGGTGGAATTGACGTTGCCGTACAGGTCGGCCTCGATCATGCCGTTCATGCCGATGCAGCCCAGACGCCGCACCAGTTCCGGATGGTTGGAGATCTCCTGCGTGCGCAGGATGATGCGCTCGCGGTAGAAGTCGATATTGCGCTTGAACTCCTCGTTGGCCTCCGGGCTCAGCGCGAAGCCGGTGCACGAGGCGACCTTCAACACGCCGCTGCGCAACAGATCGAGCATGCCGTCCTGGATCACCTCGGTGAACGCGCTGAGGTCGCGGAAGCCGCTGCTGGCCAGGCCGGCCAGCACCGCGTTGGGAATGTTGCCCACGCCGGACTGCAACGGCAGCAGGTTCGGCGGCAGCCGGCCCTTGCCGACCTCGTGCTGGAAGAACGCGATCAGGTGTTCGGCGATGCGCTGGCTGGTGGCGTCGGCCGGAGTGAACGGGCTGTTGCGGTCGGGGCCGTGGGTGCGCACCACCGCCACGATCTTGTCCGGGTCGCAGCGCAGCGACGGCTCGCCGATACGGTCGTCGGCGTGCAGCAGTGGGATCGGCTTGCGGTGTGGTGGCAACGCGGTGCCGTAATACACGTCGTGCATGCCGTCGATGCCGGCCGGCTGCCAGTCGTTGACCTCGACGATCACCTTCTTCGCCAGGTCCAGCCAGGTCTTGTTGTTGCCGACCGAGGTCGACGGGATCAGGCTGCCGTCCTCGCGGATGCCGGCCACTTCCACCACCGCGGTGTCGATCTGCCCATAGAAACCGAACCACACGTGCTGGGCGACGTGGCTGAGGTGGATGTCGATGTAGTCCAGCGTGCCGGCGTTGATGCGCTGGCGCGCGTCCGGGTCGGACTGGAACGGCATGCGCAGGGCGATGCCATCGGCCTTGGCCAGCGCGCCGTCCAGTTCCGGCGCGGTGGAGGCGCCGGTCAGCAATTGGATCTTGAACGACTGGCCTTGCAGGTGCGCCGCCTCGATGCGCTGCGCCAGCGCCATCGGCACCGCCTTGGGATAGCCGGAGCCGGTGAAGCCGCTCATCGCCACCGTCTCGCCGGGCTGGATCAACGCCGCCGCTGCCTCGGCGCTGACGATGCGCTCGCGCAGGCGGGGATGGAGGATGCGTTCGGCGGACATGCGGCGACCAGGGCGTGGGAAGGGGAGGGCAATTATCGCGGATCGGGCCGGGGCTCGCGCTGGGGTGCGTCCCCACTTTCTGCGCCTGCCGCGTGGCGGCGCATGCGGGCGCAACGGACGCAGCGACGAGGACGCACGCCGCGGTGTGTGCGATGTGTGCGATGTGTGCGGCGCTTTGCGCGCCGGACCCTCACCCCAACCCCTCTCCCGGTGGGAGAGGGGCGCTGGTTTCTCCATTCTCCTGGTGGGGTCTGGATTGCGACGGCAGGGCGCAGCGCGCATGCAGCGGGCGCAACGCCGGGTGTATGCCACCGTCGCTTTCACGCGCTCCACGCCACGCCGCGGCGATAGTGCGGCGGTGCCGCCTTTCGCCCGCCCGCTGACCGCCGTCCACGCACGCTACCGGCGTCTGCCGCGCGGCTGGCGCCTGTTCCTGCGCGGCCTGCTGATCGCCTACCTGCTGTACCTGCTGGCCGGCAACGTGTTCCTCAACACGCCGCTGTTCGACCTGGCCACCAACCGCAAGCCGGAGAAGTTCCGCATGCACACCGGGCCGGCGATCACCGTGTTGCCCGGCTTCATCACCGCCTGGAACGTGCGCATGCGCGGCCATGTGCAGCGCAATGTCTGGCAGGTGCGGGCGGACCGCGTCAGCGCGCGCATCGCGCTGCTGCCGCTGCTGCACCGCGAAGTGCGCCTGCCGTGGATGGAAGCGGTGAACGTGATCGGCGAGATGGACCGCGTCGAGGAGATGATCCCGCCACCGCCACCCAGCGACCAGGGCTGGACGCTGCGCTTCGACGCGATCCACAGCGGCACGCTGCGCCGCGCCCGCTTCGGCGATTTTGCGGTCGAGGGCAAGGGCCACGGCACCGTCGGCTTCCTCAAGCAGTTGCGTGGCGGCCCCTCGGAACTGTTCTGCTCGCAGATCGTGTTCGAGGACGCTAGCGTGCGCTACGGCAAGCGCCAGATCGCCGACCAGGCCACGCTGGACGCGCGCTTCTCGTTCCCGCGCCACTACCGCGCGCAGGCGCCGGGATTGCGCAAGCTGGGCATCACCGACCTGGCGCTGCGCGTGCACGGGCGCAGCGTGGCCCTGCGCATCGACACCGCCGGCGACACCACCAAATTGAGCACCGAACCCGGCCTGGGCCACGTGCAGGCCGATCTGCACCTGCTGCGCGGCGCGCTGCAGCCCGGCAGCACGCTCAACTGGCGGGTGCCGCTGCATGCCGGCGTCGGCGCCACCGATCGCGGCGTGCTGACGCTGCTGCTGGACGTGGAGGGCGAGGACATCCACGCGCGTGCGCGCCTGCCCGGCCAGGTCGATCCGCGCAGCATGCTCGATGCCGATCTGCACATCGCCGGGCGCCAGGTGCCGTTCGCCGACCCGGCGGCACTGCTGCCGCGCACCTCCGGCCGCGTGCAGGGGCGTTGGCATTTCGAATCGTTGAACTGGATCAGCGACCTGCTGGTGCGCAAGCCGTGGTTCCAGCTCGACGGCGGCGGCGACGTCGCCGCCGATCTGCGGTTGCGGCAGGGCGCGCTGCAGCCGGGCAGCCGCCTCGACGTGCCCGACGTGCAGGCGGTGGCGGAGATCATGCGCGTGCGGCTGAGCGGCAAGGCGCAGGCGGCCGGGCGCATCGTCGGCACTGCGGACCAGCCGCGCACGCAACTGAACGTGCGCATGCGTCGCTTCGCGCTGGCGCCGCTGGCCGAGCCCAAGGCCAGCTTCGTCGAAGGCGAGAACCTGCAACTGGACTTGCAGGGCGATGGCGCGCTGGCCACCCTGCGCGACTCGTTGCAGGCGCGGTTGCGCTTTGCCGATGCGCGCGTGCCGGACCTGCGCGCCTACAACCGCTACCTGCCGGCGGCGCAGGTGCGCGTGCTCGGTGGCGATGGCCGGCTCAGCGGCGACCTGCAGCTGGACGCATCCGGCCAGGTCGGCCAGGGCACCGTGCGCGTACTCGGCCGCCAGGCGCGGCTGCAGACCGCGGGCCTGGAACTGGCCGGCAATCTCGACCTGGACGCGCGGCTGCGGCGCGCTGAACTGCAGGACAAGCGCTTCGATCTCAGCGGCAGCACCCTGCGCCTGCAGGGCGTGCGCTACGGCACCCAGCCCAGGCAGGGCGACTGGTGGGCGACGCTACGGATTCCGCAGGGCCGCATCGCCGCGGCGGCGCCGGTGCAGGCCGATGCGCAGGTGCAGATGCAGATGCGCGACGCCGGCCCGGTGCTGGCGGTGTTCGCGCAGCACAGCGATGCGCCGGCGTGGTTGCTGAAGCTGGCCGACGCCGGACAGTTGCAGGCCAGCGGGCAGTTGCGCTGGCGCAAGGACTCGCTGTGGCTGGACCGGGTCGCGGCAGAAAACGAACGCGTGGCCTTGCGCGCGCGCCTGCGCGTCGGCGATGCCGGCACGCAGGGCGATCTGTATGCGCGCTGGGGCGTGCTCGGCGTGGGCGTGGCCTTGCGCGGCGATCAGCGGCAATGGCATCTGCTCGGCGCGCGCGAGTGGTACGACCGGCAACCGGCGTGGCTGCCGGAGGCACCGGCGCCGGCGGCATCGCCCTGACGCGACGACGAACGCGTCGTGCTCTTGCGTAGGCACGGCCAGGCAATGCATCGCGGCGCTGGAAATGTGCAGGCACGCGCAGGGTGCACGTCCGCCCGCTTTTCCCATTCCCTGTTCCCGTTTCCCCATTCCCCCAACCACGCAGAATGTACCGCCCAGTTTCGTTTTGCACTGCAGCGTGCAATGTCTCAAAAAAGCGCCCAAGATCGCCCTGCATCCCGACGTGGGGGAGGGAGCAAGGCCCGCTAGCAGTTCGCTGCCAGCGGGCTTTTTTATTGCCCGTTTCCGGGCCTGGCCGCGGCAGGCGATGCGATGGCCTGACGTGAGGTAGCGATAACACGCTTCCGTGGCCGCGACATTGCCGGGTCGCGTCCCGTGGATGTCTGCGCCGCAGCGCGCGCAGCCGGCGCTCGGGTCAGGTCGGCATCGCCTGCGACGTCGCGTGCGGCGACGGCGGCAGTTCGGGGCGGGTCGGGTCCACGGTCAGCGGCTCGTCGCTGCGCAGCAGCGCGTGCGCCTCGGCTTCGCTGGCCACCGCCGGCGGCGAGCCGCGCAGCGGCAGGCCGGCGGTTTCGCGCACGAAGGCCATGGTCGCGATGCCGATCACCGCCGCGCCCATCAGGTAGTAGGCCGGCACCAGCGGATCGCCAGTGCGTTCGACCAGCCACGCGGTGACCAGCGGCGTGGTGCCGCCGAACAGCGACACCGACACGTTGAAGGCGATCGACAGCGCGCTGTAGCGCACCGGGGTGTAGAACAGCGCCGGCAAGGTCGACGGCATCGAGCTGGTGAAACACACCAGCGCCACGCCCAGCAGCATCAGGCCGAGGAAGATCAGCCAGTCGTTGCCGGTGCCGACCAGCCGCAGGCACGGCACCGCCAGCACCAGCAGCGCGATGCAGGCGCCGATCACCATCGGCTTGCGGCCCAGGCGATCGCTGAACAACCCACCGAGCACGTTGAGCGGCATCATCACCAACATCACGATGATGATCAGCAGCAGGCCCTTGCTCTCGGCATAGCCCATGGTGACGCTGAGATAGCTGGGCATGTAGGTCAGCAGCATGTAGTCGGTGACGTTGAACACCAGCACCAGGCCCACGCACTTGAGCAACTGCGGCCAGTGGACGCGGAACAGCGCGCCCAGGCCCGGCGCATCGTGCTCGCGCTTTTCCGCCTCTTCGGCATAGGCCTGGAACGCCGGGGTTTCCTCCAGCTTCATGCGCATGTACAGGCCGAGCAGGCCCAGCGGGCCGGCGATCAGGAACGGCACGCGCCAGCCCCAGTCGAGCATCTGCGCATCGCTGAGCGTGAAGTGCAGCGCGGTCACCGTGGCAGCGCCGGCGATATAGCCGCCCAACGTGCCGAACTCCAGCCAGCTGCTCATGAAGCCGCGGTTGCGGTCGGTGGAGTACTCGGCGATGAAGGTCGCCGCGCCGCCGTATTCGCCGCCGGTGGAAAAGCCCTGCACCAGCCGCGCCACCAGCAACAGGATCGGTGCCCAGATGCCGATGCGCTCGTAGGAGGGGATCAGGCCGATCGAGAACGTGCCCAGCGCCATCAGGATCATGGTCGCGGCCAGCACCTTCTGCCGGCCGTAGCGGTCGCCCAGCGGGCCGAACACCAGCCCGCCCAGCGGGCGCACCAGGAACGCCACGGTGAAGGTCGCGAACGTGGCGATCAGCTGCGCGGTCGGGTTGGTGCTGGGAAAGAACACGTGGCCCAGGGTCACGGCCAGGTAGCCGTACACGCCGAAGTCGAACCATTCCATCGCGTTGCCCAGCGCCGCCGCGCCGACGGCCCGCTTGAGCATGGGTTTGTCGACGACGGTGACTTCTTCCACCTGGAGTTGGCGGCGGCGCTTGAACCATCCGAAATGGGCGTGGAACTCCGACATGTCTTCTCCTGTCCTGGAACGGTGAGGTGATGACCCCCGGCCGGCACCCGGCAGGCAAGCAAGACGGAACGACAGGGCGCCACAGGCGCCGCACTGGTCTGCGGGGGCGATCCCGGATGGCCGCGTCAACTCCACGGCGCTGCAGGATCGAAGGACGGAGCGGGCGGCGCAGGGCGCACAGGAGCTCCGTCGAGGTAGCCATCATACACCATCGTCGTGACGGGGCTGGCGGCAAGGTCTGCGAAACGTCGCGAAAAGTATTGAAAAGCAGCGTTCTGCGTGGATTTTTTCGATCCGTGCGGGATGGCCTCAGTCGTAACGTGCGACGGTGGAACGGCTCTGCGCGCCGGATGCGCCGTCGGGTCGGGACTGAAGTCCCTCCCACAGTGCAGTGCGCCCTGGTGACGTGATTGCCTCGACGCCGCGGTCCTGTCCGCGGTCGCCGCGGGATGCCATCATCGGCCGATGTCTTCTGCTGCCTTCGTGGTTCCCGACGTCCTGCAACCCACGCTCGAACGCAGCCTGGCGCGCCTGCGCCAGGCCGTGGCCGCGCAGCCGTGGCCGTCTCATCCCGGCTTCGAGGACGCGCTGGCGCGCGCGCTGCTGGCCAGCGATTTCCTGCTCGACACGCTGTGCCGGCAGCCGTCGCTGCTCGCGCACCTGGCGCAGCCGGACCCACCGCCCTTGCCGCTGCCGCAACTGGATCCGGCGCAGCCGGCGGCGTGGCCGGCGCAGTTGCGCCGCTACCGCGCGGCCGCCTCGGCGCGGCTGGTGTGGCGCGACGTGCTGGGCCTGGACGAGGTCGATGCGACCCTGGCCGGCAGCACGCAGCTGGCCGAGGACTGCCTGGCGCTGGCGCTGCAGGCGCTGGAGGGCGAGTTCGCCACGCGCCACGGCGTGGTGCGTGCCGCCGACGGCAGCGTGCAGCGGCTGGTGGTGTTCGGCCTGGGCAAGCTTGGCGGCGGCGAGCTGAATTTCTCCTCCGACGTGGATCTGGTCTACGCCTACCCGCAGGGCGGCGAGTCCGACGGCGCGCGCGCGCTGGCCGCCGAGGAATACTTCGCGCGGCTCGGCCAGCGTCTGGCGCGGCTGCTCGACGAGACCACCGCCGACGGCTTCGTGCATAGAGTGGATCTGCGCCTGCGCCCGTTCGGCACGGCCGGCCGGGTGGCGCTGTCGTTCGCCGGCATGGACCAGTATTTCCAGCGCGAAGGCCGCGACTGGGAACGCTACGCCTGGCTCAAGGCGCGCGCGGTGGCCGGCGACATCGGCGCCGGCGAGGAATGGCTGCAGGCGCTGCGCCCGTTCGTTTACCGGCGCTATCTCGACTACACCGCGCTGGACGGCCTGCGCGAGATGAAGGCGGCGATCACCGCCGAAGTGGCGCGCCACGATCGCCTGGACGACATCAAGCGCGGCGCCGGCGGCATCCGCGAGATCGAGTTCCTGGTGCAGTCGCTGCAGTTGATCCGCGGCGGCCGCGAACCCGCACTGCGCGAACGCCGCCTGTTGCCGGCGCTGCACGCGCTGGTCGCCGCTGGCCAGGTCGCCGCCGAGGACGGCGCGGCGCTGGCGCAGGCGTATCGCTTCCTGCGCCAGGTGGAGAACCGCCTGCAGATGCTGCGCGACGCGCAGACCCACGCGTTGCCGGAGGATCCGCTGGATCGCGCGCGCATCGCCTTCGGCCTCGGCCATGCCGACTGGGCCGCGCTGCACGCTGCGCTGCAGGTGCAGCGCGATCGCGTCGCCGCCGAGTTCGCCGAACTGCTGGCACCGCGCGAGCGCGCGCTGGCGCCCGATGCGCTGGCCGACTACTGGCGCGGCCTGCCCGACGCCGGCCAGGCGCAGGTGTTGCGCGCCGCCGGCTTCGCCGATGCCGACGGCGCCGACCAGGCCTTGCGCGGCTTCGTGCAGTCGCTGGGTGTGCGCACGCTCTCCGATGCCGCGCGTGCGCGCCTGGACCGGGTGCTGCCGGCGCTGCTGCATGCCGCGGCGCGCTCGGCGCAGGCCGATGCTGCCCTGCACCGCGTGCTCGGCCTGCTGCAGGCGATCCTGCGCCGGGCCAGCTACCTGGCCCTGCTCGACGAACAACCTAGCGCACTGGCGCGGCTGGTCGACGTGCTGGCGCGCAGCGCCTTCCTGTCCGAACGGCTGGCCGCGCACCCGCTGTTGCTGGACGAACTGCTCGACAGCCGCGTGGACGGCCCGATGCCGGACCTGGCGGCGATGCAGCGGCTGTGCGATGCCGCAGTCGCCACCGCCGGCGACGATCCGGAAGCGGCCTTGCGCGGCCTCAACGAAGCGCGCCAGGCGCTGAGTTTCCGCATTGCCCTGGCCACGCTGGACCGGCGCCAGCCCGCGCTCGACAGCGCCCGCCAGCTCGCGCAATTGGCCGAGGCGGTGGTGGTGACCGTGCTGCGCCTGGCCCGTGCCGATCTGGTCGCCGCGCACGGCGAGGTGCCCGGCGGCAGTTTCGCCATCGTCGGCTACGGCAGCCTGGGCGGCGTGGAACTGGGCATCGGCTCGGACCTGGACCTGGTGTTCCTGTACGACCACCCGCCGGGCGTCGAAGCGTCGGCCGGGCCGCGGCCGCTGGAGAGCGGGCGCTGGTTCGCGCGGCTGGCGCAAAAGGTGATCGCGTTGCTCGGCGCGGTCACCGGTGGCGGCCGCCTGTACGACATCGACGTGCGCCTGCGCCCGGACGGCGGCAAGGGCGCGCTGGTGTCGTCGCTGGCCAGTTACCGCGAGTACCAGCGCGAGCGCGCCTGGACCTGGGAACACCAGGCCTTGGTGCGCGCCCGCGGCGTGGCCGGCGACGCGCCGCTGCTGCAGCAGTTCGAGCAGGTGCGCGCGCAGACCCTGGCACGCCCGCGCGAGCCCGCAGCGCTGCGCGAGGAAGTGCGCAGGATGCGTGCGCGCATGCGTGCCGAACTGGACCGCAGCGATGCGGCGCGCTTCGATCTCAAGCAGGGCGCTGGCGGCCTGGTCGACCTGGAATTCCTGGTGCAGGCCGGCGTGCTGCTCGGCGCCGCGCAGCAGCCGGCGCTGTTGGTGCCGCGCGACACGCTTGCGCTGCTCGACGCGCTGGCGCACAGCGGCTGGCTGTCGCCATCCATCGCTGCCAGCCTGCATGCCGCCCACGCCACGCTGGTCGAGGCCGGCCTGGCCTGCACGCTGGACCGGCGTCCGCGCCTGACCGCGCCCACCGCAGACATCGCCGCGGCGCGTGCGGCGATTCGCGCTGCCGCTGCCGCGCTGGAGCTGGTGTTCGTCGATGGCCGCGCGGACGGCGACGCGGCGCACTAGCGCGCCGTCGGCGCTGGCTGCAATCGGCCGGAGGCCTGGGCTTGCCGCCGTGCTGCCACTGCAAACACGCCGCCATGGCCGCGGCGATCGGCGCCGGCATGCTGTTGCGCGCTGGCGTGATTGCTACACGCTGACGTATTGAGACTGGAACCAGACCGCGTCGGGATCAGTGTCCACCACTTGGTCGGGAGCCACGCCGAACAGCGCCTGGTAGGCGTGCTTCCACAGGCCGGCGCGGCCGGCACACAGGTCGTGCCACAGCGCATAAAAGGTCATGGAATCGAACACCCGCACCACGTCCACGACCTGCTCAAGGTAGGCCTGGAACAGGTAGATCCGCTCGCCGTCCACCAGGATGTTGAAGTTGTGGATCAACTGCGACGGATCGCCCAGCAGCACGAGGTTGACGAAGTCGCCGTCGGCGAAGGTCGGCAGCGCCGCGTCCGCCAGGTACAGCCGGGTGCGCAGGGGCCGGTCGCGACGCAGCAGCACCATCTCCAGCATCAACGGGGCGAAGGTGTTGCAGGACCATGCCGGATCGGACACGGCCGGTGTCGTCAGCGTGGGCAGCGCCATGCCAGGAGGGTCGAGTTGCGCGAGGGTGGCGTTGAGCGCACTCAGGGCGATGGCGGAGGTGACGTCGTGCGGCATATGGATGGCCTGGTGGGCGCGGCGCGCGGGAGGCGCACCGCCGATGGCCTGTTGAACGTCTGCCGCGGACGTTTGTGAAGTGGTGGTCGCCCAGCTCCGCGGGTCAGCGCGTCGGCGCCATCCGCCACAGCAGCGCGCGGAACGGCGCCAGCAGGCACACGCCGATGCCCAGCTTCACCGCGAGGTCGCCGGCGGCCCAGCTCAGCCACGGCAGCGTCGAGCCGGCGAAGGCGATCGACCAGAAGATCGTGGTGTCCAGCGTCGCGCTGCAGGTGGTGGCGACGATCGGCGCGCGCCACCAACGCCCGCGGCGCAGCCGGTCGAACACGGTGATGTCCAGCAGTTGCGCGGCGATGAAGGCCAGGCACGAGGCTGCGGCGATGCGCGGGGTGGCGATCCAGATCGACAGCAGCACCGCCAGCGCGAACCCGCACCAGGCTACCCGCCGCGCCGCGTGCGGGCCGAAACGGCGGTTGATCAGGTTGCTGACCAGGAACGCCAGCGGATAGCTGAAGGCACCCCAGGTCAACCAGTCGTTGATCGGGAACTGCACCAGCACGTTCGACAGCACCACCACCGCGCCCATCGCCAGCACGGACAGCAGCAGCGCGCGCGGGGTCAGCGCGGCGAAAGTGGGCGAGGGAGCGGCAACGGACGGCACGGCGGTCGGGGCAGGGGCGGCGGGCGCGCATTATCGCGGCCCGGACACGCGATGACCAATGCCGGTGCGCGGACACGCTCCTACAAATGGAACTCCGCGCTGGGAACCGCTTTTGCGATTCCCCATTCCCTATTCCCCAATCCCGGCTCCATCGCGGCTGAAGCCGCTCCTACAAATGGAACCCCGCGCTGGGAACCGCTGTTGCGATTCCCCATTCCCCATTCCCCATTCTCGGCTTCACCGCGGCAGCGGCGTCCCATCCACCGCCGCACGGCCCACCGCCGGGTCGTCGGTGAAGAAGCCATCGATGCCGGCGTCGAGCAGCGCGCGCATTTCGGTGATGCTGCCGGCCGCATTCACCGCGGCCGGGCCGCGCGCGTCCTGCAGCTGCTTGGGCAGGAAATAGTTTTCCGGCCGGAACGTGTACGGAATCACCTGCAGGCCCGCCGCATGCGCATCGGCAACGAACGACGTGGGCGCGGCCAGGGCGCCGTCGGCGCTCACCGGCACGATCGCGCGCAGGTTGGGGCTGACCAGTTGCGCGTACTTGGCGATCGCGCGCAGGCCCTGCGCGCTGCCCATCTGCGCGTAGGTCGGGCCGTCATGCAACTGGTCGCCCGGGCGCTCCTTGGGATCGCCCAGCAGCTGCACCAGGCGCACGTTCGGATGCGTGTCGCCGAGCTTGCCGTGCAGCGATTGCAGGTTGCCGATCTCGAACGACTGGATCACCACCGGCGCCTTGCGCGTGTAGGCATGCGCATCGAGAGTGGCCACCAGCTTGTCTTCCATCGCCAGGCCGAGCCCGCGGAAATAGGTGCCGTGCTTGATCTCGGGAATCAGCCCGATCGGGCGCCCGCGCGTGGCCGACTCGGCCGCGGTGAAGTCGATGATCTCGTCCATGGTCGGCACCTGGAACTGCCCGTCGAAGGCGGTGCCGCGCAGTTGCGGCAGGCGCTCGCGCGCGCGCAGGGTCTTCAGCTCGGCCAGGGTGAAGTCTTCGGTGAACCAGCCTTCCACGCGCTGCCCGTCGATCTGCTTGACGGTCTTGCGCGCGGCGAACTCCGGATGCGCGGCCACGTCGGTGGTGCCGCCGATCTCGTTCTCGTGGCGCGCCACCAGCACGCCGTCCTTGGTCGAGACCAGGTCCGGCTCGATGAAATCGGCGCCGTCGGCGATCGCCTTGGCATAGGACGCCAGGGTGTGCTCGGGGCGCAACGCGCTGGCGCCGCGGTGGCCGATCACCAGCGGTTTGCTTTCGCCCGGGGCGGCGGCCGGTGCGGCCGCCGCGGTGGTCGCCAACACGGCCATCGCGCATCCCAACAACCAGGAGGTGGATCGAATCATCGCATGCGTTCCGGTTCGGGGGCGGACGGACAGGATGGACGCGCTCAGAAGCGCGCGTCCAGGGTCAGGAACGCCTGCCGCGGCGCGCTGGCGTGGAAGGCCAGCGAGCGGCCGTTCGGGTCGCTGTTGCTGAAGGCGGTGAGGTTGGAGGCGTAGCGCTTGTCGGTGAGGTTGGTGACGTTCAACGACAGCTTCAGGTCCCGCAGGAACGACACCGCCCCGAAATCGTAGCCGGCGCCGGCATCGAAGGAGGTGTAGCCGCCGAAGCCCTGGTCGTTGGTGTAGGTGTAGTAGCGCTGGCCGGTGTACTTGCCGCGCAGGTTGGCGTTCCAGCCGTTCCAGGTCCAGCTTATTTCGCTGGCGAACATGCGCTTGGGCGTGTCCACGGTGTACTTGCCGGCGGTGGGGATGACCACGCCGTTCTGCACGTAGTTGTCGTCGTAGGTGGAGCGGTTGATCGAGGCCGAGTTGTACCACTGCAGGTGCGCGGTCGGCTTCCAGATGAAGGTCAGCTCGCCGCCGCGGCTGCTCACCGAGCCGACGTTGAAGAAGCGCGTGGTGCACGCCGGGGTGGTGCCCTGCTGGATGCTCGGGCACGGGTTGAGCGACAGCAGGCGGTTGTCGAAAGTCACGTCGTAGCCGACCAGCGAGGCCTCGAACTGGTCGCGCACCAGGCGGTAGCCGGCTTCGAAGGTCTTGGACTTCTCCGGCTGCAGCGCGCCGACGCTGGCGTCGAACGAAGCCTGGGTCACCAGCAGCGGGCCGCCGGCGCCGCCGCCCTGGAACGCGGCGATGTTCTCGGCGTAGGAGGCGAACACTTCCTGGCCCTCGGCCAGGCGGTAGCTCAGGCCGGCCTGCGGCAGCAGCGCCTTGCTGGCCTTCAGCTCGCCGTTGGCCACCGGCGATTCCACCGCGATCCCCGGCGTCTCGCGCGCGGTCATGGTGGTGTGCGGGCTCTTGGCGCCGATGTCCAGGGTCAGTCGCTCGTCGAGCAGCTTGAAGGTGCCCTGCACATAGGCCTGCTTGGTGGTGATGACGTAGTCCTGCGAGAACAGCCGGCGGTTCGGGTTGCTGAGGAAGATGTCGTCGTCGATCGGGCCGTCGATCCAGTAGAAGTTGCGTTCCACGTGGTGCTTGTTGCGCTCGTACCACACGCCCGCTTCCAGGTGGTGCGGGCCGATGTCCCAGCCCAGCGAGGCGATGCCGCCGGTGCGGTTGATGGTGTAGTTGGTGCTGCGGATCGAGATCGGCAGCGCCTGCGGCGTGCCCGGGTAGGAAGGCTGGCCCGGCGACCACCAGTGGCCCTGGCCTTCGTTCTCGTGGTGGTAGACCTGGGTGTGCACGCTCACCGCATCGGACGGCTGGAAGTCGCCGGCCAGGTAGTACAGGTCGTCGTTGCGCAGCGCGCGGCTCTGGTAGTAGGCGTCGTCGATGTTGTCCACGCCGCCGCTGTAGCCGCAGCGGCTGGCGTTGCGCGTGGCCGGCGCGCAATAGGCCGCGGCCAGCGCGCGCTGCCAGTCCGGCGCGTACAGGTTCCAGTCCCAGCCCAGGCCGCGGTGCAGGCCGCTCTTGGACAGGTAGGCGTAGTCGGCCTGCGAGGTGCGCGAGGTGTCGACGAAGGCGGTGATCTTGCCGCCCTCGAACTGGTACACGCCCTTGCCGTTGAACTGCGCGGTGTGGGTCGGCGAGCCCGGCGGGGCCCACATGTCGGCGTCGGCATAGATGCCGGACAGGTAGGCGGAGAAACCGTTGTGCTCGCCGGTATCCAGGCGCAGGTAGGTGCGGCGGTTGCTGTCCGAGCCCACGGTCTGCGCCAGGCGCACGCCGACCTCGGTGGACGGATCGTCGGAGTAGTACTGCACCGTGCCGCCGAGGTTGCTGGTGGAGGCGGTGCCCAGGCTGCCGATGCCCGAGGCCAGTTCCACGCCGCCGAAGTTCTCGGCGATCAGCGCGCGGCTGATGTTCAGGCCGTTGTAGTTGCCGTAGGCGTTGTCGCCCAGCGGCAGGCCGTCGAGGGTGTAGCCCAGGCGCACGCCGTTGAAGCCGCGCAGGCTGATGGTCTGCGATTCCTCGTTGGCGCCGAAGGCGTCGTTGGACTGCACGTTGACGCCGGGAATGCGGTTGAGCAGCTTCTGGATGCTGGTGCCGGGCGGCAGCACCGCCACGTCCTGGGTGGTGATGCGCTGCACCTGGCGGGTTTCGCCCTGGCCGATCACCGACACCGCATCGAGTTGCTGCACGTCGGCCGCGGCGCCATCGGCGGCGGGTTCTGCGGCGGTGGCGGCGAAGGGCGACAACAGGGCGGCGAGGATCGCCGTGCTCAGCAGGGAATGGAGAGGCATGCGCAGGGGGATTCGTAAAGGAAGTGCGCAGACGATGCGACAGCGACGTTGCAGGTTGGCGTCAGCGGCGTTGCGTTTGTCATGCAGCGGCACGATGGCGTGCGTCGTGGCGCGGTTGCAGATGTGAGGCGGTGGCCTGTCCGGTATGGGCGCGCACCAAGGTGATCGGGCGAAGCGTGGTGCTGTGTCGGCGGACGCGCGGTTGGCTCCGTCATCGCGGCGGCCGCGTGCGAGCGCATCGACATCAAGGCGTTACACGGTGACACCAATTGCCATGCATCGCAGGTAGAGAACACATGTACGCGCATGTGTCGGCAACGCGTTGAAATGGCCTGTTTACAAAGTGAAGAAAGGCGCGCGCGGTCAAAGTTTTGTGGTGCATTCCTCCTCAATCATCACGCCTCGCCCACGCCCGATGGCATGCCGATGCGTGCAGACATGAGCAGGAAGCACAGTGCACTCGCATCGATCGGATCGCCGTCTTCGTGCCGCGCTGGGTCCTTGCATGGAGATGGCAGCGCGGGCGCTGCGCGCGCCGCACCCTCACCCCAACCCCTCTCCCGGTGGGAGAGGGGCTACGGCTTCTCCCTTCTCCCCTCGGGAGAAGGTGCCCCGCAGGGGCGGATGAGGGTCGGGCGCAGCCTCGCAGCAATGAACCAC
>NZ_JAGHWV010000001.1:682459-828217 GCF_017746095.1 Xanthomonas sp. D-109 | reverse complement strand
GGCCGCGCGGACGCGGCGCGCTGCGCACGCGGCGGGGTCGGCGACGTCGCCTGCGTGGACGCGGCGGCCTCGGCCGGCGCACCGCCACCGCTCTCGGCGGGCGTGCCGCGGCCGACGAATTCCACCTGCACGCGTCCGGCCTGGTCCGCATCGGTCAGCGGCGGCAGCCAGCGCACGAACGCCACCCACAGCAGGAAGATGGCGAACAGCAGATGCAGCAGCAGGCTGAGCAGCACGGCAATGCGCCGCCACCAGCGCTGGTCGTACGGTGCCGGATCCCAGTGCTGCCACCACAGCCGGCGGAACGCCTGCCACAGCGGCAAGGCCGGCAGGCGCGTGGTCACGGGTGGCTGCGCCGGCGGCATCGCCGCGATCAGTTCGGGGGCCGCGAACGGGCGCGGCACGGCCGGTTGCGCGGCGATCCAGTGCGCCCATGCGTATGGCAGACCGGTGCGGCGGTCGCGCAGCAGCTTGCGCGGCGTGCGCGCCAACAACACATCGAGGATGTCGGTGGCGCGCGTCACCGGCAGCGGGACGTCAGGCGGCCGAATCGCGCGGAATGTAGGGAGCGCTGCCGCTGTCGTGGTCGGTGGCGTCGCGCACCGCGGTCACCCCGGGCACGCGGCCCATCAGCGTCTTTTCGATGCCCTGCTTCAGGGTCACGTCGGCCATGCCGCAGCCGTGGCAGCCGCCGCCGAAGCGCAGCAGCACCACGCCATCGGCGGAGACTTCCTGCACCGCCACGCGGCCGCCGTGCTGGGCCAGTTGCGGATTGACCTCGTTTTCCACGACCCAGCGCACCCGCTCCACCAGCGAGGCCGCCTCGCCCGGCGCTTCGCCCTTGATCTTGGGCGCCTTGATGGTGAGCTGCTGGCCGGTGCCCTGGGTGACGTAGTCGATTTCGGCGCCGTCGAGCCAGGCGACGCTGTCGGCCGCCACGTACAGGGTGAAGCCGGCGCAGTCGATCGCCCATTCGTCGCCGGCCAGGTCCGCCGGCTCGGCGAACTCCAGCCGCGCATCCGCGCGCGGGGTGCCGGCATCGACCGCGCTCAGCCGCACGCCCATGCCGGGCACGGCCTCGCGTTCGAGCAACTTGCGGAAATGGGCCTGTGCGTTGTCTGAGATCTGGATCATGCGGGTATTCTAGACCCTTCCACGCCCTGCGCTCATCGCGGGCGGTATGTTGATCGGCCCTGTCCGTTCCACCGCAGAGACCCTCCATGAACGACCTGATCCCGCTCGCCCAGGCCCATTGCTCGCCCTGCAAGGGCAGCGAGTACAGACTGACCCAGGCGCGCGTCGCCGAACTGCTGCCGCAGGTGCCCGGCTGGGAGGTCGTGGAGAACGGCAATGCGATCAGCCGCACCTTCCGCTTCCCCGACTATTACCGCACCCTGGCCTTCGTCAACGCGCTGGCCTGGATCGCGCACCGCGAGGACCACCACCCCGACCTGGGCGTGCACTACGACCGCGTGGTGGTGCGCTACTCCACCCACGACGTCGGCGGCCTCAGCGAGAACGACTTCATCTGCGCCGCCAAGGCGTCCGCCCTTCCGGAATGATCCCGATGCCCGCTACCGCCCGTCGTCTGTTCCCCCTGGCCTGCGTGAGCGCCGTGTTGCTCAGTGGCTGCGGCCAATCCCAGCAATCCCAGACACACACCGTGGCCCAGCCGCCGACCGAGGTCGCCGCGGTGAAGACGCCGCCGCCGGACTACCCGATCGACGTGGCCTGCGCCGGGCTCGGCGGCACCGTGGTGCTGAAGGTGGTGGTCGGCGTGCAGGGCAAGCCGACCGAAGTGGACGTGGTCACCGGCAGCGGCCAGGCCAAGCTCGACGCCTCGGCGCAGGAGGCCGTGCGCGGCTGGACCTTCAAGCCGGCCACCCGCAACGGCCAGGCAGTGCCGTGGACCATCCAGGTGCCGGTCAACTTCAATCCGCCGCAGCCGCGCCCGGACCGTTGCTTCGCGCTGGACGCGCAGGCGCACAAGGCCGGCTGAACCATGGGCGCGCGCCGCGCGCCTTCACGCGACACCCGCAGCGCGCCGGGTCTGATCGACGCCTCTTTCCTCGGAGCCGCCGGCGCATGCTGGAGATCCCACTGCACAACGTCCTGGTCGCGCTCGCCGTGACCCTCGGCGCCGGCCTGGCCACCGGCCTGGGCAGTGTGCTGGTGCTGTTCAGCAGGGGACCCAATCCGCGCCTGCTCGCCTTCGGCCTGGCGTTCTCCGCAGGCGCGATGGTGTATGTGTCCTTGACCGAGATCCTCGGCAAGTCGATCGCCGCCTTCAGTGCGGCCTTCGATCCGCGCCTGGGCCAGGCCTACGCCACCCTGGCGTTCCTGGCCGGCATGGTCCTGATCGTGGCGATCGACCGGCTGGTGCCCAATCCGCACGAAAGCCTCAACAGCCGCGATCCGCTGTTTCGCGACGACAACCGCGCCTACGTCAAGCGCGTCGGCCTGCTCACCGCGGTGGCGATCACCGCGCACAACTTCCCCGAGGGCCTGGCCACCTTCTTCGCCACGCTGGAGAGCCCGGCGGTGGGCATGCCGCTGGCCTTCGCCATCGCCGTGCACAACATCCCCGAAGGCATCGCCATCGCGGTGCCGGTGCACTACGCCACCGGGCGCAAGTCCTATGCCTTCGCCGCCAGCCTGCTGTCCGGCCTGGCCGAGCCGATCGGCGCGCTGATCGGCTACGTCGCGCTGGCACGCGTCCTGTCCGAGGCAGTGTTCGGCGCGGTATTCGGGCTGATCGCCGGGGTGATGGTGTTCCTGGCCCTGGACGAATTGCTGCCGGCGGCCAAGCGCTATGCGCAGGGGCACGAGACGGTGTACGGCCTGGTCGCGGGCATGGCCACGCTGGCGCTCAGCCTGGTGCTGTTCCGGCTATCCGCGCCGGTCTGAGCATGCCCGTCGACGCCGGCTGAACGGGCGCTCGCTGGCCCGCGCGACGACGCTGCGCAGAAAGGTCGCAGACACCCAAGGCGGCGCATGCTGCGGCCACCTTCGCCCCGCTCGATGAGGTGTCGCATGGATCTCCGCCCCTTTCCTCCGGCCAGGCTGGCCCTGTTCACCGCCCTGAGCGTGGTGGCACTGGGCGCCTGTCAGCGACAGGATGCGCCCGCCCCCGCGGCCCAGGCCGATGCGTCGGCCCCCGCCGCAGCGCCCGCACCTGCGCCCTACGTCCCGCCCACCGCCGACCAGCTGTATCAACTGGTCGCGCCGATCGCGCTGTTCCCGGACAAGCTGCTGGCACAGACCCTGGCCGCCTCGGTGTATCCGGACCAGGTGGTGTCGGCGCAGGACTGGCTGCGCAACAACCGCAGCCTGTCCGCCACCGACCGCCTGCAGGCGGCCGCGGCGCAGCCCTGGGATCCCAGCGTCAAGGCGCTGACCGCCTTCCCCGACGTGGTCGACCAGTTGGCCGGCAACGGCGACTGGACCCGCGCGCTGGGCGACGCCTACGCCCACGATCCCAACCAGGTGCTGGACGCGGTGCAGGTGATGCGCCAGCGCGCGCAGGCGCAGGGCCACCTGCGCAGCACCCCGCAGCAGCGCGTACAGGTGGTGCAGCGCACCGTGGTCGAACCGGCGCCGGCCTATGCCGATGCGGTGCCGCCGCCGACCCGCACCATCGTCATCGAACCGGCGCAGCCGGACGTGGTCTACGTGCCGCGCTACGACCCCGACGTGGTCTACGGCGCGCCGGTCAACGTCTACCGCGAGTACCGCTACCGCCCGCCGCGCCCCTACTACGACACCGGCGACCTGGTCACCGCCGGCATCATCTCCTTCGGCGTCGGCGTGCTGGTCGGCGATGCGCTCGAACACCACCACCACAGCGTGTTCGGCTGGCTGGAACCGGCGCCGCCGTGGCACAGCTGGGGCTGGAACAACTGGGGAGTGAACTGGAACGCGCCGCCGTCGGCGCCGAACTACGTGGTCTACCGCAACAGCGTGTACGCGCCGCGCACCACCATCATCAACAATCACTACGACAACCGCAGCTACGTGCACAACGACTACCGCGGCGCGCCGCCGCCGGCCGCGCCGATGGGCGGTCCGGGTGGGCAGCAGGCCTTCGCTGCCGCGCATGCGCCGGGGGCCGCGATGGCCGCCGCGGCGATGGCGGCGCGCACTCCGGCAGCGGCGTTCGGGCCGGCGCGCGCGCAGCAGCCGGCGATGCCGCAGACCATGCCGCACTTCACCAACCAGATGCTGCAGGCCGGCCGCCCGGTGGCGGCGATGCCACCGCCGGTGCAGCGCCTGCCGGCTCCGGGTACGCCAGCGGCCATGGCCGCCGCGCGCGACCAACGCCTGCTGCCCGGTTTCGCCCAGCGTGCCGCGGCACCGCAACGCAACGTGGCGATGGCGCAGCCGAATGCGCCACGCACGGCACCGTCGATGCCGGTCCCGCAGTTCCATGGCCGGCCGGTGCCGCAGGCGCTGACGCCCACGCCGATGCCGCGCGAAAACGTCGCCAACCACAGCGCAACGCCGACGCCGCGCTTCGCCGAACCGCAGCGGCGCGGCGACCCCGCCATGCAGCCGACCGGCTTCGCCCGCGACAACCTGGCCCGCGAGATGGCGCGTGCGCAGCCACCGCGAGAGGCGATGCCGGCCGAGGCGCCGCGCGCCCAGGCCTGGCATGCGCCGGCGCCCCAGCGTGAGGCGCGCGCGCAGGAGATGCCGCGCGAGACGATGCGCGCGCCGATGCCGGAACCGCGCCAGGAGCAGCACCAGGAACAGCGCGTGGCCCGGTTCTCCCCACCGCCGCGCATGCCCGAGCCGCGGCCGGCCGAGTCGCATCCGGCACAACGCCCGGCACCGGCCCACCACGACGGGCACCACGATCACGACCATCACGAAAGCTGAACGCAGCGCGGGGGCGGCAGCAAGCCGCTCCCGCGGGCCTGGCTCAGCCGAGGCGGTTCAGCGCCTCGGCCAGTTCGTCGGCCAGCGGTGCATTCAATAGATAAGGTGTCTTGCCGTCGTCCAGGCTGAATTCCAGCGAGGCGGCATGCAGGAACAGGCGCTTGAGCCCGATCTGCTCGCGCAGGCGCTTGTTGACCGCCGGATCGCCGTACTTGTCGTCGCCGGCGACCGGATGCCCGAGGTGCTGGGCGTGCACGCGGATCTGATGGGTGCGGCCAGTCTCGATCCGCACCTCGCAATAGGAATGCCCGCCACGCCGCTCCAGCACCCGGAAGTGGCTCAGCGACGGCTTGCCGGCCGCGTTCACCTGCACGTGGCGCTCGCCGCCCTGGCGCAGGCCGATGTGCAGCGGCGCGTCCACGCTCATGGTGCCGTCGGGCATGCGCCCGACCAGCAGGGTCAGGTAGCGCTTGCTGATGCCGCGGCCCTGCACCCGGTCGTCCTCGCGCATCAGCGCCTGCAGTTCGGTCAGCGCCGAGCGCTTCTTGGCCACGATCAGCAGCCCGGAGGTGTCGCGGTCGAGCCGGTGCACCAGCTCCAGCGACTGATTGGGACGCAGCGCACGCAGCGTCTCGATGGCGCCGAAACTGATCCCGCTGCCACCGTGGCTGGCGACGCCGGACGGCTTGTTCAGCGCCAGCAGCCGCGCGTCCTCGTAGACGATCGCCGCCTCGAGCCGGGCCATGAACGCGTCCGGCGGCGCGCTCTTCTCGCCCTCCTCGGTCAAGCGCACCGGCGGGATGCGCACCTCGTCGCCGGCCTCGAGCTTGCGCTCGGCCTTGGTGCGTCCGCCGTTGACCCGCACCTGGCCGCTGCGCATCAGCTTGTAGATCAGGCTGCGCGGCGCGCCCTTGAGCTGGCCGAGCAGGAAATTGTCTACGCGCTGTCCGGCCCTGTCTTCCGGGACCTTGAGAATGCGCACCGCGCTGGTCGCGACATCGCGCGGCTTCGGAGGGATCGGGGGGGAAGTCATCAGGCAGTTTATTCTGTTACACTCGGGGGGCGAGATAAGGGTTTGATTTCGTTGGAAGTTAGTTGAGGGCCAGAAGCCCGGCTTACGACGATTCCGGCACAGTGCGCGACCACCGCCCCCGGGGCGGCCATGTTAGCGGCTCACCGGCCTGCCCGGCCATCGCCGGATGCCGCAAGTGTCCGCGCTGAACATGCCCCGTGCGGCGCCCAGCCTGGCTGGAGTCGCCGCCGGTCCTGAACCACCTAAAAGCAAGAAGCGCTCCCGCGGCTCGCCGTGGTGTCGTAGCGCTGGAAACCCAAGACGCCCACCCCGCGCCTGCGCGATGGGCGACGAAGCGTGACCAGAAGCGAAACCCCATGGCGTTCCGCGCGGTAGCAGCGCGAGGAACGCAACAATGAAGCGAATGCTGATCAACGCCACGCAGGCAGAAGAACTGCGTGTGGCCATCGTGGACGGCCAGACCCTGTACGACATCGACATCGAGCAGCCGTCCAAGGAACAGAAGAAGTCCAACATCTACAAGGGCCGCATCACCCGGCTCGAGCCCTCGCTGGAAGCGGCCTTCGTCGAATACGGCGGCGAGCGCCACGGCTTCCTGCCGCTGAAGGAAATCTCCCGCGATTACTTCCAGGCCGGCGTCGACCACAACAAGGCGACGATCCGCGAACTGCTGCGCGAGGGCCAGGAAGTCGTGGTGCAGGTGGACAAGGAGGAGCGCGGCAACAAGGGCGCGGCCCTGACCACGTTCATCTCCCTGGCCGGCCGCTACATGGTGCTGATGCCGAACTCGCCCAGCGCCGGCGGCGTCTCGCGCCGGATCGAAGGCGAGGACCGCGCCGCGCTGAAGGAAGCGCTGGACAAGCTGAACATCCCCGACGACATGGGCGTGATCATCCGCACCGCCGGCGTCGGCCGCGATGCCGAAGAACTGCAGTGGGACCTGGACTACCTGCTGCAGGTGTGGAAGTCGATCGCCGAGGCCGCCCTGGCCAAGCCGGCGCCGTTCCTGATCTACCAGGAATCGCGGCTGATCATCCGCGCCCTGCGCGACTACCTGCGCGCCGACATCGGCGAGATCCTGGTCGACACCGCCGAGATGTACGGCGACGCCCAGGAGTTCATGCAGCAGGTGATGCCGCAGAGCCTGCGCAAGCTCAAGCACTACACCGACGACATCCCGCTGTTCAACCGCTTCCAGATCGAGTCGCAGATCGAGGCCGCCTACGAGCGCAGCGTGCGCCTGCCGTCCGGCGGCTCGATCGTGGTCGACCAGACCGAGGCGCTGACCGCGGTGGACGTCAACTCCTCGCGCGCCACCAAGGGCAGCGACATCGAGGACACCGCGTTCCAGACCAACCTGGAGGCGGCCGAAGAGGTCGCGCGTCAGCTGCGCCTGCGCGACCTCGGCGGCCTGGTGGTGATCGACTTCATCGACATGGCCTCCAACAAGCACCAGCGCGAGGTCGAGAACCGCCTGCAGAACGCGCTCAAGTACGACCGCGCGCGGGTGCAGATCGGCCGTATCTCGCGTTTCGGCCTGCTGGAGATGAGCCGCCAGCGCCTGCGTCCGTCGCTGGGCGAATCCAGCCAGATCGTCTGCCCGCGCTGCGACGGCCACGGCCGCATGCGCAGCGTCGAGTCGCTGTCGCTGTCGATCATCCGCGTCGCCGAAGAGCACGCGATGAAGGAGAACACCGGGCAGGTGCTGGTGCAGGCCCCGGTGGAGATCGCCAACTACCTGCTCAACGAGAAGCGCCGCGCGCTCAGCGAGATCGAGAAGCGCCACGACGCGCCGATCGTGATCGTCGCCGACGAGCAGTTGCACACCCCGCACTACGAAGTGACCCGCCTGCGCGAGAACGAGCTTGGCGAGGAAAGCACCAAGCCGAGCTACCAGCGCGGCACCCCGCGCAAGCTGCCGGTGCACGCGCTGACCAAGGCGCAGTTGAACATCCCGGCACCTGCGGTGACCAATGTGAAGCACTCGCAGCCGGCCCCGGTGCGCGAAGTGGTCGAGGAACCGGTGGCCGCACCGGCACCGACGCCGGTGGTTGTGCCGGCCCCGGTCGCGCCGCCGGCCACCGGCGTGGTCGGCTGGCTGAAGCGCATCTTCGGCGCCGGCGACAGCCCGGCCCCAGCCCCGACCGCCGCCGAGCCGGCCCAGCGCCAGCGCCCGCAGGACGGCAACCGCAACCGCAACGACCGTGGCGATCGCAACGACCGTAACGCCCGCCGCGACGGCAACCGCAACGGTGGACAGGGCGGCAATGCCGCCCGCGGCAACGGCAACAACGGTGGCGGCAACGCGCGCCGCGACGAGCGCCGCGCCGGCAATGGCAACGGTGGTGCCGCGCCCGCCGGGCAGCAGAACCAGCAGCCCAAGGCGCCGCGCAACGAGCAGGCCGCGCAGCAGGCCAAGCCGCAGCAGCAGCCGCAAACACCGAAGCCGCCGAAGCAGCAGCCGCAGCAGCCGCAGAACCCGCCGCGCCAGCCGAAGCCGCAGCAGGAGCCGGCGCAGGCCGCCGCGCAGGGCGACAAGCCGCAGCGCCAGCCGCGCGCCGACGAGGCCGTCGCCAAGCAGCAGGCCGCGCCTGTCGCGACCGCTCCGGTGACGCCGGCGCAGGACGCCACCATCCTGGCCGCCGCGGCGGTCGCCGGTGGCGCGATCGCCGCGACCCAGGAGCCGGCAGCCGCCGTCGAGGCCGCCACCCCGGCACCGGTGCAACCGGCACCGGCCGCCGCAGCAGACAGTATCGATGCGCGCGAAAGCGCCGCGGAAACCGCGCAGGCCGTGCCCGCTGGCGAAGGCGCCGAGGGTGAGGACGGCACCGGCGACGCCGGCGGCCGCCGCCGTCGTGGCCGTCGCGGTGGCCGCCGCCGCCGCCGTGGCAATGGCGAAGCCGGCGCTGCCGGCGATGCCAGCGGACTGGACGATACCGACCTGGATGCCGGCGACAGCGACAGCGATGGCGAAAGCGCGCAGGCGCCGAGCCGCAGCCAGCCGGAGTTCGACTTCGACGACGACGCTGCCACCGACGCGCCGGCGCCCAAGCCGCAGCCGCCCGCGCAGGAAAAGCGCGAGCCGCAGGAAAAGCGTGAGCCGCGTCGTGAGCGTGCAGCCGCCGCCAGTGCACCAGCACCGGCCGATGACGCAGCCCAGGCCCCCGCGCCGATCACCGCCGACCCCGTGCCTGCGCCGGCCACCGCGCCGATGCAGCCGGCCGCTGCCGATGCCGTGATCGCATCGTCTGCGCCGACCGCGCCGACCGCTGCAGCGCAGGGCGTCAGCGCTGCAGCCGTGGCCCACGCCGATACGGTGGTGGCTGCGGCACCGGCTCCGGTCGCCGCGACCACGCCGGTTGCGCAGGAGACGGTCGCCGCCGAGCACGCAGCAGCGCCATCCGCGCCTGCAACCCCGGCCGTCGCGCCGGCTGCGCCGCAGCATCCGCAGGCGGTCGCGACGTCCGTCGAGCAACCGACCGCCACCGCCGTCAAGGCGCCGGTCGTGGAGCCAGAGGCCACGGATGCCACGGCGACGGTCGAGGATCCGGCGAGCGTGACTGCGCCGGCGACGGCTACCGTCGCGCCGAGCGCGGCGCCGACCGCCGCGCCCGCCGTTTCCGCGGAACCTGGTGCCGAGGAAACCGCGCCGGTCAAGCCGGCCTACGCACCGGTGCAGACCACCCTGCTCGACGCCTTCGCCGAGGCACCGGCGCAGGTCCCGCAGAGTGACGACGCAGCGGCCGCGGCGCCGACCGAGCCTGCATCGGCGCCCCCGGCGAGCGACAGCAGCGCCGCGGTCGCCACGCCGGCCGCGCCGACGCAGGCGCAGGTCGCGGCTGCAGACGAGGCGGACAAGAAGGAACGTGCCGCCGCGGCTACGCAGTCCGCAGCGCATGCTCCGCATGCCGCGGACAAGGCGGACGGCGACGAGCACAAGGATCGCGGCTGATCCACGCGCGTTCCGTTGCAGCAGGGAAAAGCGGCCTTCGGGCCGCTTTTTTCATGGGCGGTGGGAAGCTCGCGCAATGCGGTAGTTCAAGGCGATCGCCTGCATGGCGAGATCTTCAGCGCATCCTGCTCGCGCTGCCATCGCGTAGGAGCGGCTTCAGCCGCGACAGGCATGACGGGTCATGCTGTCGCGGCTGAAGCCGCTCCTACGAGAGCAAATGGTCGCGCACGTGATGCGTGGAAGGCGGCGACTGGAGTTGTCCTGAAGATGCCCCAACACCTGCACGCCCACGTCGTTGCAGGCTTGCTGCAGCAGCGCCTGACGCATGCGCGAAGAGCGCCTGCAGCCTCCTCCACCGCGCTTGCGCCAAGTGATGCCGCGGCGGCACCCAGCCATCCCGACCGCGGCACTCGCGAAGGCACGGGACCTCGGCGAAGCCGGCGAACGCTTGGTCGCAGTCGATCTACCATGAACAAGTCCCCTCGTTCGTGCAGGCAAAACGCAAGAGCGGCCCGAAGGCCGCTCCCATGCAATCCGGCCAGTCCCGGCGATTACAGCGGATGCGCCGGATCCAGCAATCCGTATTGCGTGGCCAGGCGCGCCAGGGCGATGTTGTCCTGGATCCCGACCTTCTCGAACAGCCGCGCCTTGTGCGTGTTGACGGTCTTGGCGCTGAGGCTCAGGCGCTTGGCGATGTCTTCCTGGCGCAGGCCGCGGGTCAGCAGCAGGGCCACTTCCAGTTCGCGCGGCGACAGCGCGTCGAACGGCGAACCGCCGCCTTCCAGATTGGCCAGCGCCAGGTTCTGCGCGATGTTGGCGCCGAGGTAGCGCTTGCCCATCGCCACGTCGCGCACCGCGCGCAGCAACTCCTGCGCATCGCCGGCCTTGCCGACGTAGCCGGAGGCGCCGGCTTCCAGCAGGCGCTTGGGCAGCGGGCCGTCTTCCAGTACCGAGACGATGATGACCTTGGTGCCGTGGTCGCCCTTGACGATGCGCTCGGTGACTTCCAGCCCGCTGACGCCAGGCATGTGCAGATCGCACAGGACGATGTCCGGCTTCAGCTGCCGGATCTGCGGGAGCGCATTTTCGCCGCTGTCGGCCTCGCCGACGATCTCGATATCCGTTTGATTCGACAGGATCAGCTTCATGCCCGTCCGGACAAGAGCGTGATCGTCGACCAGAAAAACCCTGATGGCCATCTCGTATAACCCCAACGCAGCGGATACCGCACCATCCAGACTATCTGCGTGAATTATTCAGGGCAAGACGAATTCGTAGACAAACGACGACGCTTCACGGGGTGCTCATTCGCACCTCGCGAAACGTCATGATGGCGTCATCAAAAACCCTGCCGAGCTTACTCAAGGCTCGGCACGCAGGGTCGAGTGACCTGCCTGCGCTTTCCTCGGAAGGCGCGCGACGGTCCCTGCGTCAGGCCGAGGCCAGTATGCTGGCGCGGAGGGAAAAGCGTTATCAGGACAATCCTGATCTCACGTCAGAATTATCTGACCCTCCCCCTTCCCGCTCCCGGACACTCCCCACCGCGGATTCCCGGACAGACCCGGCGAAATTTTCCGACAACCGGCTTGGGAAATGGCCGACGCGCGCCATCGCACCTGGTACGACCACGACGCGCTTGGCCGCCTGCGGCACACTGTCCAGATGAACACGATCCGCCCCTACGTCACTCAGGACCACGCCGCCTGCCTGGCGCTGTTCGACAGCAACGTCCCGCAGTTCTTCGACCGCAGCGAACGCGCCGCCTTCGAGCGCTTTCTCGAACACGACGTGGGCACCTGGCACTACCTGGTCATCGTCCGCGCGGGCGCGGTCGTGGCCTGCGGCGGCCACGCGCTGCGCGTCGACGGCCGCGTCGCCAGCTTCGGCTGGGGCATGGTCGACCGCCGCCTGCACCACCAGGGCCTGGGCCGCGCCTTGACCGAGGCGCGGCTCGACGCCTGCAGGCGCAGCGCCGGCGTGACGCGGATCGAACTGGACACCAGCCAGCACACCCAGGCGTTCTATGCGCGCTTCGGCTTCACTGTCGAACGCGTCGTGGCGGACGGCTACGGTCCGGGGCTGGACCGATGGGACATGGCGTTGGACCTGGACTGCGCGCGCGGCTGAAACCGATCGCGCCTCGCAACGCCGTCAGGCAGCGAGCGCATAGCGACGGCAGTGCTCCAGATAGCCGGCCTCGTGGTGGCCGGCGAGCGCGACCACGCTCTCCCAGAGCCACGACGGTGCGTCGATGGCCTTGCGCCGATCGGCGTTCAGCAGTTCTAGCCACCCGGCGCGCGTCCGCGGCTTCATCTGCCGCGCATGCGCCTTGCCGACGACGAAAGCGAGATAGCGTGCCGAGCGCACCGCCTCGGCGTGATTGAACTGGTCGACTTCGAGTTTCAGATCGCGCGGCGAGAGTTCGCGAATGAACAGCGAGCGGCCCAGCATGTGCACCGGCATCATCCTGCTGCCCAGGTAGGGCGACAACGCCCGCGCCGCGGCGGTGACACGCTCCGCGTTGTCCGCCGGCATCCGCGCATCGGGCGCCGCCGGCGCGATCGGCGCGACCGCCTCCTTCAGATCGACCAGCGCATAGGACCAGTGCCCCTTGCCGGTTTTCAGGGCGACGATCGCCGCGTAGCGCAGCAGGCCAAGCGAACTGCAGCCCTTCATCCAGTACGCCGCATCGACCAGGCGCACTTCGCGATCCTTGGGTTTCCCCTTCAGCGACAGCACCATCTGCGCCACCTTCGGATCGGCGAACAACCGCTCCAGCGCCTCGCGCTCTTCCGGCGCCAAGGCCCAGAACTTCTCGCCCAGCGGGATGCGCGGCTCCACCGCCTGCAGGCGTTCCTTGGCCAGATGCCGCCAGCGCCGGCCGAAGGCCTCGCGGCGGATGCTGCGCACGGTCTCGGGTTCGGCGCCCGGATGTTCGCGGGTCGGGTCGGCGATCGCGGCGCCATAGCCGTCGATCATCGCTTCCATCATCCGCGCCGTGGTGACGCCGGGCAGGTCCGAGCCGCGCGCCGCGGTGGCCAGCGACAGGCCCAGGCGGATCAGATCGTGCGCGGGGTTGCCGATCACGCCCTGGTCGAGATCGCGGATCTGGATCTCGACACGCCCCTCGCCGTCGGCGATCGGGCCCAGGTTGCCGAGGTGGCAATCGCCGCAGATCCAGATCGCCGGCCCCATCGGCACGCGCCGCGCCGCTGGCGACGCCGCCAGCCATTCGTAGAACCTGGCGGTATTGCCGCGCACGTAGGCGTGGGCGGAGCGGGCCATCTTCAGGGTGCGCTTGTCTTCGAGAATCGCGGGGCGTTCGGCGAGGCTTGGCATGTCGGGGAGAACCGAAACAATGGGCGTGGGGGTCACGCGCGGCGGCGCAGACGCTAGCAAAGCCGAGCGGAATGGTCCGTGCACGGCGGCCGCGGCGGCAACGCGTTCTGCTGTCGCCGGATCACGCGCTGTCGACGCGCGTGCAACCGCGCGGCGACGTCGCGCGAATTAGCGGGTTTCTCTGTTCCGTTGCAGCCGCTGAGCGAGCCTGCAGCGATCGGTTCGTCCGCTTCCCCCGTGCCGCTGCGGCGCCAGGTACGCGTCGGCAGCGAACGCCCGGCGTCGACGTGATCTTAATCACGCCCCCGGCTATGCTCCGCGCACCTCACATAACTTAGGGAGAAGTTCATGCGCCTGACCGTGCCGGCAACGCTTGCCGTGTGTGTGCTGCTCGCCGCCTGCAGCAAGGGCGGCGACAAGAACGGCGACAACGTCGCCATGTCCAACGCCTCGGTCGCCGACGTGGCCAAGGTGCAGGCGGCCAAGCTGCAGCCCGGCCAATGGGAGATGCGGATCGAACAGGTGAGCAGCGAGACCAGCGGCGGTTCCGGCAACATGCCGCAGATGCCGAAGATGCCGCCGAGTACCGCCAAGGTGTGCCTCACCGCCGAGCAGATCAACGATCCTGCCAGCCTCTTCGGCAGCGCCTCGCCGATGCAGAAGAACTGCGTGTACGACACCTTCAGCATGAAGGACGGCAAGATCGACGCGAAGATGCATTGCACGATGGGCGACATCAAGGTCGCCGGCACCAGCACCGGCACCTTCAGCGCCACCGAGATGGCCTCCGAATCGCACTCCACGATCACCGGCCTGCCGGGCGGCATGTCGATGAAGACGCACATGAAGATGGATGGCAAGCGCCTGGGCGAGTGCCAGCCGGGCGACATCAAGGCCGGCGACACCAAGGCACCGGCTGCCGGCTGAACATGCTTGTCCCTTGAGGGCGGCGCCCGGCGGCGCTTTCCGGGAAGTCCCTGCCTTGTTCAACACGCCGCGACGGTGACCTGTCGCGGCGTTTTTTCATGGGCGCGTCCACGCGCTTGCAGAGGCTCGATCCACCACTGACCACGCGCGACCGCGCAGCGAAGGCAATGGACTGTTAATGCCTGGTTGCAGGCGGATCGGCTGAATGTAGGTCGCCCACGCCAGTCTCCACTCACGGCACCGCCGCCCTTTTGCGGGCGAACCGTGCCGAACCACAACCAACAGGAAACACCGTGCGTAACGCCCTTCTCGCCACGCTGATCGCGCTTGCGGCCGCCCCCGCCATGGCGAGCGCACATACGCCAGCGCCGGACTGTCACGCGGTGATGCTGGCCGCAGTGCAGGACGACATGCACAACACCTGGAACAAGGGCCAGACCGTGCCGGTGGACATCGCGCGCGACACGCCGTCGGGCGGTGCGTTCTGCACGCATGGCGGCAGTTGCCTGCCGCGCAAGGTCGCCGGCCACGAGGCGGTGCGCCTCGCCGATTGCAAGATCGGGCCGTCGATCGGCGATGGAGACTCCCGATTGATTGCATTGCCGCGTGCGCACAAGCGCTGAATCTCCGACGTGCGCCAGGAGTGCCGACCATGAAACTGCGATTGCGACTGGCAGCGCTGTGCTGCCTCGCGTTCGCCTGCGAGTCCGCAGCGAACGCACCACCCCCGATCCGGGTCGCGGTCTATCGCGGCGCTGCCGGCTGCGACGACTGCTCCGAAACCGCCAAGGACGCGATCGAGGCGCTGAGTCCGCAGTACAAGGTCGACATCATCGGTCCGAAGGAGGCGCAGGACGTCACGCCTGCCACCCTGCGCGGGTACGCGGTGTATGTGCAACCGGGCGGCGGGCAGGACATTCCGGCCGCGCTGCAGGCGATGGGCGAGCGCCGCATCGCCGCCATCCGCGACTTCGTCGCGCAGGGCGGCGGCTATCTGGGTCTGTGCATGGGCGCGTATCTCGCCGACGACACCAACATGGGCCTGATCGGCGACGATCTCGATGGCGAGGTCGGGCGACCCGGCTTTCCCGTCACCACCATCGATGAGGAGGCCGTCGCGGTTCGCTGGAAGGGCCGGCCCGACAGCGTGTTCTTCCAGGACGGCCCCTACTTTCCGCAGAGCACCCAGGGCGGCTTCCGCGCGCTCGCCACCTATGCCAATGGCGACGTAGCCGCGGCCCGTTACAGCTTCGGCCGCGGCACCGTCGTCCTCAGCGGCCCGCATCCCGAGGCAGACCGGAGCTGGTTCGAACAGGCCGAGATCCCGCTGGACAGGATGCCCAGGACACCGGTGCTGCGTGCACTGTTCGACGAATTCGCCACGCGCTCGTCGCAACCGTCATCTGTCCCTGCCGACCGCTAGAGGCAGAAGCCCCGGACAGGCCGGACTACTTCAACGCCCGCCAACTGCGCCCGGCACGGAACGCACGCTCCAGCGTCGCCGCGAGCAGGCAGATCTTCAGCGTCTGCGGCAGGATGCCGTCGCCCGGATCGCTGGGCGTGCCCAGCACCACCGACAGCTGATTGGCGATCGCCTGCCACATCACCTGCGGGTGCGGGCCGATCAGCCGGGTCAGGCCCATCCAGGCCCAGGCCGAGGCCCAGTCTAGGGCGCGATACAGCACGATCAGCGTCACCAGCGCCGCCAGTCCGGTCGCGCCGGCCAGTTGCACGCTGTTGGCCGCGGCGCGATAGCGCGAGACGGTGCCGGCCCAGAAATGGCCGATGAAGTCGCGCAACCACGTCGGCAGTTTTCGCCACAGCCCCAGCGTGCCGTCGACCTTGCTCGACCACTTGGCGGGCGCATTCCATTCGGTATTGTGGACGTCGTAGCGGTAGATCAGCGCGGCCAAGGCCAGCCATACCACCGGCAACAACGCGGAAAAGAAGATCACCACCAGCGTGTCCGCCACGCCCGGTGGTGCCTGCTCCACCGCGGCAGCCAATGCGGCGTGGGCGACGCCGATCGGATGGCTGATGCCCTGCCAGAGTTGCTGGCCGAGATCGGCGATGCGCAGATGCGCCAGCCAGCGGAACACCCCGCCCTTCCATTCGGTGAGCACGTACATGCCGACGAAGGTCCAGCCCGCCTCGCACAGCACGATCAGCACGTTCCAGGCCGGATGTGCGCTGCGCTGCTTCTGTTTTTTCGCCGCGCGCCGGATCAGCCACAGCAGCGCCACCGACGCCGACAACCACCAGCCGCCCGACACCTCGAACAGCGACCCGCGGTAGGTCGGATCGAACGGATTGAACTGCCCCAAGCCCTCGCGGCCGTAGGCGCGAATGGTCTCACCGAGGAAACCCCAGGCGGCGTAGTAGGCGAAGAACGGCACCAGCGCTTGCGAGACGATGGTAGACAGGCGGCGCCAGCGCGCCCTGCCCTCGTCCTCTGCTGCCGTCGCATCGGCCTGTTCGGCCAGCGCCGCGCTGGCGATCCCCGGCAAGGCCGGGCGCAGCGTTTCGAACAGCAAGACGAAGATCACCAGCTTGACCAGCACCACCAGGGTCAGCGACAGCAAGCCGGCGAGCCGGTTCTGATAGCCGATCCACACCGCGGCCTGCAGCAGCAGTTCGTTGAGCAACACGCCGGCCAGCGCCACTGCAAGCAATTGCGGCAGGTAGCGGAACCACAGCCGCAGCGTGTCGCCGATCAACCCCAGCGGCCCGCCGCGCAGCGCCACCTCGGTCATGGCGTTGCTCCTCTTGCGAAACGCAGGTAATGCGGACGACCGCCGCGCGTGCTCACGGTAAGTTGCAGCTGCGCGGCCACCGCACGCGGCACCAGATAGTAGCCGTCGATCGCCAACGGCACGCCCGGCTTGGCCGCGGACAAGGCCAGCCCATCACAGGCCACGCCGGGTGGTTCGCCCGGCTTGGCCAGGGCGCGCTGCAACAGGTCCGGCACGGTGTCGATTGCAGCCCACGACCGGCCAGTGCCATCGACCAGCTTGAGTGTGCAATCGCTCCATTGCGCGCCGGCGGCGCCGGGCACCAGCGACAGGCGCGTGCGCACGAAGGTGCGATCGGCGGGCAGACCTGGCTCGAACGGCAGCACGTCGACCGATACCAGTCGGACGGCGGCACCGTCGTACGCAGTGGTCTGCGCCATCGCCACCTCGACCGGTCGCCATTCGCGCGCATGCAGCAGTTCCCGCGCATCGCGCCAGCCGGTCGCAGCCATCGTGCACGGCAACAGCACCAGCAGCGCCGCCAGGGCGAGCCAGCGCATGCGCCGCTCGGAAACGGCCGGGGCCACATCGCGGTCAGAGGCGTGCATGCAGCGCATCCAGATCGAGCACATCGGTGACCGCCGCTGCGGGCGGGAGCGGCGGATAGCGCACCTGCGCCTCGGCCGTCAGCTGCGGGTCGCGGTCTTCCGACAGCAGCAGCGTGCCGCCGGCCCTCGCGAGCGCGGACGGCAGTTCGAACACCAGCACGTCCTTGCGCTGCAGCCCGGGCTGCAGCGTCTTGATTGACGACAGCACCGCGTCGCCCATCTCCGCGCGACCACTGGCGCGGTAGCGGCGGCCGTCGGGCGTCGCCCAGACCCGGCCGTACACGCGTGCGGTCGCACGCGCGACCTTCGATCGTACCGGCACCACCAGCCACACGCCGCCACTATCGCGCTGCTGCACCGCGCCCGCCGCCTTGAAGCGGAGCGTGCGCGCGAGTTGCGGCGTGCCGGCGTTCACGGCCAGATTGTCGGTCTGCAGCCAACCGCCCGGCGCCCCGGACACCGCGATCGGGCCGGTGATGCGCTCGTAGCGCGGCATCGTCCAGCGCATCCCGGCAAGCAGCACGAAGCCGAGCAGCAGGATCGCGATGGCGGAGAGCCGCTTCACGGCGCACCTGCCGGCGCGCCGGCGCGCGATGCGCCAAGCGGCAACTCCACGACGCCGACCGGATGCGGATCGGTCCATAGCGGCTGCGCGTAGAGATTGTCGAAGGCCTTGAAGGTCCTGGCGGTGATATCGAAGCGCAGGCGCCCAGCCACCTGTTCCGTCGCCGGATAGGTCCAGACCAGGGCGATCTGTTCCGGCAGGCCCGGCTGCAATTCGGTGGTCGCCGCGCGATCGCGCACGAGATAGGCGGTCGGCCGTGCATCGGCGCCGCGCGGCGGCGCCTTCAACGCCACCGCCTGCACCAGCGAGCCGCTGGTCTGCGTGGTGCGATTGGTGGCCTGCAGATACAACACGATCGCCTTGCGACCATCGCGCGACAGGCTGTCGCCATTCGGTAGCCGGTCACTGGTCTCGACGTGATCGAAGCGCAGCGACCACTCGCCTGCGGCAACGTCCTTGCCAGCCTGCAGCGCGGGCGGCACCGGCACCTCCTTGGCCTCGAACAAGCCGATGCCCCACCCCACCACGATCGCGGCAATGCCACCGATCCCGGCCAGCATCCGTGTCCGCCACTGTCCTAGAGACGCTTTGCTCGCCAAACCGGGTGACCCTATTGGAAGCTCGGCCGGACGGTAGCACCGGGTTGCGAAGACGTGCAACTCGCAGCTGAATGAAGAGAAAAGTACCGCGTCCGCACTTTAGATCCTACTTTCAGACCTGCTTGCAAATGCTCAAGCGAGAGATAAGGCGCTTATCGCGGATCTCGCGGCGCGGATGCCTAGTCTGAGCGCTTGAAATCGGGGCTAACGTCATCTCGCCCGAGGGCCGATGGGCGCGCTTTCATCAGCCACTCGGCCACCAGCAGATTCGGTAGCCAGCATAACCAGGCAATTGCCCGATAGGCCACGACAAATTCGATGCCCAAGACAAACGTCGAGAAAGGCAGGTAAAGACGCAGCGTCACCGCAGACAGGGTCAAGGCGAACGAGCGCATCATCCAGCGCCGATGCTCAGCCAGCCGACCTGTCAGAACCTTGCGCAGCGCGATGGCCGTTGTCGCCATCCACGCGATTCCAAGTGCGCCGAACCCCGCGCCGGCGACAGGCCCGGTGGAGATCCCGGCAGCAAGAAACAGGGCGGAGAGGCCTCCGACCATGCAACACGCGACATACACGCGTCCGGTCGCCCGATGCCACCCCGGGTGACGCAGACGAAGACGGCGAACGAACTGGAGTGGCCCACAGAGCAGCGCCGTCGCGGCGCTGGTCGCGTGCACGATCAACCATGGATGCACGTGCCGGTTGGCTGCGACCCCAGGTGGCACCGGACCTCGGTCGAACAGATACCGATAGGACAGCAGGGCGACCGTGCCGCTCAACACAGCGAGCACGCCCCATGCATAGCCCGACCGTCTGGATTTCGCTGTCGTGCTTGCCTGCGACCGATACGCCGAATGCATCATGCTGCTCCCTGGAGTGACAAATGCGGCCATGGGCCGGATTTCAAGCCGCGGCATGTCCACCACGTCCTTCAAGTGCAACACTATCGGTGCCGGGCAGCCGAGCCCATGTTCGATCGTCGAAACCTCTGTCGCTATCGTCCAGACATGACCGACCCGCTTTCCGACATCCTCACCCTCGTTCAGCTCGACTCGTATGGATTTCGCGGGTTGGACGCTGGGAGCGACTGGGGACTGCGTTTCCCGCCAGCCGACGGCATCCGATGCTTTGCCATCGATTCGGGGGAATGCAGGATCGTGCTGCAGGACGCCCACACTCCTATCGCCTTGGAACCGGGTGATGTGATCCTTGTGCAAGCAGGAGCCGCCATGCAGCTGTACGCAGGCGCCCCCGTGACGTGGCAGGACGCCATCTCGTTCCTGACACAGGTGCCGCCTGGCCACGTCGCTGAACTCAATGGCGGCGGGGTGTGTCGAGGCATCGGGGGCTTCTTTTCGTTGCGCGGCCAACAGGCTGCGGCCATCCTTTCAGCCGTACCGCCGGTGGTCCACATTCGGTCTCAAGATCACAAGGCAGCGCTTCAAGCCAGCGTACGGCGCCTCATCGTCGAACTGCGCGAACCTCGGCCAGGCAGCGATCTGCTCGCTGGACACCTTGCGCAGGCGCTCTTGATCGAGGCCTTGCGCGCACATCTGGAGACAGGCCAGCAGCAGATGGGATGGCTGGCCGCGCTCGGCGTACCCTCGCTCCATCGTGCCCTGACGGCCATGCACGCGAACGTCAGCCATCGGTGGACGGTCGCAGAATTGGCCGCCGCCGCGCGGATGTCGCGCTCCAGCTTCGCCGCCCATTTCGAGCGCGTCACCGGCGAGACGCCGATGGATTATCTGACCCGGTGGCGCATGGCCCTGGCGTCTCACCGTCTACTGACGTCGACGCTGTCGGTCGGTGCGATCGGCATGTCTGTCGGTTATTCGTCTGAAAGCGCGTTCGCGGTTGCATTCAAGCGCAACTTCGACGCATCGCCCAGCCAGTATCGCGCGCAATCGGTGGCGGTCAAGTTCTGACGGTGTGGATGTCTTTAGGACGCAAACACTGCGGAGCTCCCACCGCCCTAGATCAACGCAGGCGTCCCGCCCTTGGGCTCCGCACACGCCATCACGCCTTGACCGCCAGTGTGGCGGAGAGAGTGGGATTCGAACCCACGGAAGGTTTGACCCTTCGCCGGTTTTCAAGACCGGTGCCTTAAACCGCTCGGCCATCTCTCCGTTTGCGAACGCGGCAGTAACCAACAACCACCGGCACGGGCGCGCATTTTCGCACGCCCGCAGCGGTTTTGCTCGGCCGACCTGCGCGGCCGGCGTTCGATCAACCCGCCTCGACCGCCATCGCACCCAACGTCGAGTGCCGCGCCTTGGTGCGCTCGGGGCAGTTGCCGCCGCAGTCCAGGCGCGAGGCTTCGATCTGCCTCGGCAGGTGTTCGGCGAGGAAGTCGATGAACACGCGCACCGCCGGCAGCAGGCCGCGGCGCGAGGCGAACACGGCGTGGCAGATGCCCTGCGGCAGCGACCATTCCGGCAGCACCACTTCCAGTTCGCCGTTGCGCACGGCTTCGGCGCAGACGGTCTCGGGCAGCAGGGTGATGCCGAAGCCGTCCTTGACCATCGACTGCAGCAGCGGGAAATCGAAGCCGGCCACGCGCGGCTGCAGGTCGACGCGGCGCACTTCGCCGGCCGGGCCGTGCAGTTCCCAGCGCTGCCGGGCTTCGTCCTCGCTGATGCTGAGGGTGACGTGCGAGGCCAGCTCCTCGGGATCCTTGGGGCGGCCGGCGCGGTCCAGGTACTTGGGGCTGGCGACCAGCAGTTCCTGCACCTGGCCGAAGCTGCGCATCACCAGGCTGCCGTCGTCGTCCAGGCGCGAACGCACGCGCAGGGCGACGTCGTAGCCTTCGTTGATGATGTCGACGCGGCGGTTGCTGATGTTCAGTTGCAGCCGCACCTTGGGGTACTGGTCCAGGAACATCGGCAGCAGCTTGGGCAGTTGCATCTGCGCCAGCGACACCGGCACGCTGACCCGCACCAGCCCGCGCGGCTCGGCGCTGAGCCGGTCGACCACTTCGCGCGCGGCCTGCGCCTCGGCCAGCATGGTCTGGGCGTGGCGGTGCACGCTCATGCCCAGGTCGGTGACGGCGAAGCGGCGCGTGGAGCGCTGCAGCAGGCGCACGCCCAAGTCGCTCTCCAGCTGGCTGATGCGGCGACTCAGCCGCGACTTGGGGATGCCCAGGGCGCGCTCGGCGGCGGCGAACCCGCCGTGGTCGACCACCATGGCGAAGTAGTACAGATCGTTGAGGTCGTGCATGTTCTTTCGATATTTAGAACGATGGGGACAATCGGATCCGGTTCATTCTACTCCTACAACGATTTGCGCTGCAGGGACGCCGGTCGCGCTCGCGCGGTGGCTCAGGCACAGATAGAGACGGACGCAGGGTAACCCCGGCTTGGCTAGCGCGAAGTGATGGGGACGGGAGTTCGGCGCACGCGGAACGTCGCTGCGGCGAGTACTGCAGCGGGCAATGCATGCGAACGCCCTGCCCCGTCCGGGTCGAATACCCACTTGTGGCGCAAGGCGGTGCACTGCCCGCATCAGGACAATCTGCCTGAGCGCAGGGACGGACAGGGGGTGCGTCGCCGCAGCAACGGCGACGCGAGGCGCGCCCGAGGCGGATGCCCCGGGCTGGGCGGCGATCAGCCGATCCGCTCGGCCCCGCCCATGTACGGGCGCAGCGCGTCGGGCACGGTGATCGAGCCGTCGGCGTTCTGATAGTTCTCCATCACCGCGATCATGGCGCGGCCGACCGCGGTGCCGGAGCCGTTGAGGGTGTGCAGCAGTTCGGGCTTGCCGGTAGCCGGATTGCGCCAGCGCGCCTGCATGCGCCGCGCCTGGAAATCGCCGCAGTTGGAGCAGGAGGAGATCTCGCGATAGGTCTGCTGCGAGGGCAGCCAGACTTCCAGGTCGTAGGTCTTGCTGGCCGAGAAGCCCATGTCGCCGGTGCACAGCAGCATCTTGCGGTACGGCAGGCCGAGCGTCTCCAGCACCACTTCGGCGCAGCGGGTCATGCGCTCGTGTTCGGCGGCGCTGTCCTCCGGGCGGCACACGCTGACCAGTTCCACCTTCTCGAACTGGTGCTGGCGGATCATGCCGCGGGTGTCGCGGCCGCCGCTGCCGGCCTCGGAGCGGAAGCACAGCGAGTGCGCGGTCATGCGCAGCGGCAGGCGCTCGGCCTCGACGATCTCGTCGCGCACCAGGTTGGTCAGCGAGATCTCCGAGGTGGAGATCAGGTAGCGCTTCTGTTCGCCCAGCGCGGTGGCGAACATGTCTTCCTCGAACTTCGGCAACTGGCCGGTGCCGTACAGGCTGTCGGCGTTGACGATCACCGGCACGTTGGTTTCCTGGTAGGCGTGCGGGCCGGTGTGCAGGTCCAGCATGAACTGCGCCAGGGCGCGGTGCAGGCGCGCGATCGGCCCGCGCAGCACGGTGAAGCGTGCGCCCGACAGCTTGGCCGCGGACTCGCCGTCCAGCCAGCCGTGGCGCGCGCCGAGTTCGACGTGGTCCTTGACCTCGAAATCGAAGCTGCGCGGGCTGCCCCAACGCTGCAGTTCGACGTTGTCCGCTTCGTCCTTGCCCACCGGCACGTCGGCCTGCGGCAGGTTGGGAATCTCCAGCGCCAGCGTCTCCAGTTGCGCGCGGATCTCGTCCAGGCGCTGCTCGGAGGCCTTCAATTCGTCGCCGAAGCCGGCCACTTCGGCCATCAGCGCGCTCGCGTCCTCGCCCTTGGCCTTGGCCTGGCCGATCGCCTTGGAACGGCTGTTGCGCAGGCTCTGCAGTTCCTGGGTCCGCACCTGGATGCGCTTGCGGTCGGCCTCCAGGGCCTCCAGGGCGGCCACGTCCAACGCATAGCCGCGGCTGGTGCGCAGGCGCTCGGCGAGGTCGGCGGGCTGTTGGCGAAGCAGAGCGGGATCGAGCATGGGCGCGGTGTGCCAGGGGAACGAACCAAGGATTATCGCCTGTCCGCCGCGGTTTTGCCGACCCGCACCCGTCGCGGCGCGCGATTCACCGCGGCTATGCCAGAATCGTGCGGTTCCCCACGGTGAGCCTCATGTCCACGTCGCCCTCGTCTTCCAAGCCCGGCATCGTGCTGCATCTGCCGCGGCGCCTGCTCGCGATCGTCGGCATCGCCTTCGTCGCCGGCCTGCTGCTGTTCCTGGTGGTGTGGCTGGTCGGACGCAAGGACAACGATTTCTACAAACCGCAGCCCGCGCAGCAGGTGCAGCAGGACACCGAACAGGTGAAGCCGCTGCCCGAGCCTCTGCCCGCCGGCAGCGCCGCCAGCAGCATGCCGCAGGCCAAGCCGGCGCCCGCCGGCGACGCACCGAAGCTGGTGGAGACCGCGACGACCCCGCCGCCGACCACGGAAGCACAGGCTCCTGCCGCAGGCAGCGATGGCGCCGGCAGCACGGCCACCGCCCTGGCCCCGGGCGACCGCCCGGTGCCGCTGGAGGGACAGACCCCGCCGCCGCGCTATCCGCCGGCGGCGCTGCGCCGCGGCGATGCCGGCACCGTGGTCGTACGGGTCGAGGTCGATGCCAGCGGCGCGCCCGCCGGCGTGGCCCTGGTCCGGCGCAGCGGCTCGCGCGATCTGGACCGCGCGGCGATGGAAACCGTGCGCCGCTGGAAGTTCCGCCCGGCGCAGCAGAACGGCCGCGCGGTACCGGCCAGCATCGAGATCCCGTTCGACTTCAAGCCGGGGCCGTAACCGAAATAACTGAACCGCCGCCCGGATGCGCCGGCGGCGTTCACACGGGGGTGACACTGCAGATACGGGTCCTGGGCGACACTGGTCCCGCACACCCACGGCACCGGAGCTGCCGCCATGCCCACCCCCTACAAGTCGACACAGCCGATCCATGCGTGGAAGCGCTCTTCCGCGCGGCCGGCTGACCGCGGGGAGCGGCATGCGCGCGCCGACCGCGGCTCGCCCTGGGCGTGGATGGTGGTGATCGCCCTGGCGCTGGCGGTCGCCGGCTGGTGGCTGGCGCTGGACCGCGACGACGACAGCGGTGACTACCAAGCCTCGTCATCGACCCCTGCCAAGGATCCGCCGCGTCCACAGCCGACGCACTGATTTCCCGACTTTCTGACCTGTTTGCTGCGCCGGCCGCGCTTGCACGCGGCCGCTGCGGTGCGCTCGCTCAGGCGCTGCGCAAGCCGAAGCCGGCGCCGCGCGCCAGCGTGTCGAAGCCCGGAAACGACGTCGCCACGTTCGCCACGTCCTCGATCCGCACCTCGCCCTGCGCCAGTTGCCCGGCGATGGCGAAGGCCATCGCGATGCGATGGTCGCCGTGGCTCTCGATGGTCCCGGCCCCCAGCGTGCCGCCGTGGATGGTGGCGCCGTCCGGGGTTTCGTCGACGACGATGCCCAGGCTGCGCAACCCGGTGGCCATCGCCGCCAGGCGGTCCGATTCCTTGACCCGCAGTTCCGCCGCGCCGCTGACCACGGTCTGGCCGTCGGCGGCGGCCGCGGCGACGAACAGCGCCGGGAACTCGTCGATCATGTCCGGCACCACGTCCTCCGGAATCCGCACACCGCGCAGCGGCGCGTAGCGCACGCGCAGGTCCGCGACCGGCTCACCGCCGTGCTCGCTGTGGTTGTGCTCGACGATGTCCGCGCCCATCAGCCGCAGCGCCGCCAGCAGGCCGGTGCGGCGCGGATTGAGCCCGACCGCCTTCAGGGTGATGTCCGAGCCGGGAATGATGCTGGCGGCGACGATGAAGAACGCCGCCGAGGAGAAGTCCGCCGGCACGGCGATATCGGTGGCGCGCAGGCGCTGGCCCCCGCGCAGCCGCGCCTGGCCCGGCGAGAACGCGATGTCCACACCGAATGCGAACAGCATGCGCTCGGTGTAGTCGCGGGTCGGATGCGGCTCCTGCACCGAGGTGACGCCGTCGGCGTAGAGCCCGGCCAGCAGCACCGCCGACTTGACCTGGGCACTGGCCACCGGCGAGACGAAGTCGATGCCGCGCAGCGGCTGCCCGCCGTGGATGCGCAGCGGCGGCACGCCATTGGCCTCGGTGTCGATGCGCGCGCCCATCAGCGCCAGCGGCTCGGTCACCCGCCGCATCGGCCGCTTGGACAGCGACGCATCGCCGACCAGCACGCTGTCGAACGGCTGCGCGGCGAGCAGCCCGGCGAGCAGGCGCATGCCGGTGCCGGCATTGCCGCAATCCAGCTCGCCCTGCGGCGCCTGCAGCCCATCGACGCCCACCCCATGCACGATGCGCTGCGACGGCGACGGCGTCTCGATCCGCACCCCGAGCCGCGCGAAGATCGCCGCCGTCGAACGCGTGTCCTCGCCCTCGAGAAACCCCTCGATCCGCGACGTGCCATCGGCCAACGCCGCGAACATCACTGCCCGGTGCGACACCGACTTGTCCCCCGGCACCGTCAGCGTGCCCTGCAGCGCAGTGCCGCGCGTTGCGATCCAGCCTTGCTCGTTGCTCATCATCGTTCCTGAAAGTCCAACCACCCGAAGATCCACCATCACCCGGCGACATCGGCGCCGCTACAGCGCGCTTGCGCTGCTGCCACGACGCTTACACCAAGTCAGCCACCGCCGTTGCTGTTGCTGTTGTTCCTGCTGTTGCTGTTGTTCCTGCTGTTGCCGTTGTTCTTGCTTTCGCTGTTGCTCTCAATCCCCCGTGAGGGCTGGCGGACACGACGGGTAAAACCCCGTGAGGGGCGACGCGCAGGATGCGCGTCGTTTTCGGCAGGCACATGGATGTGCCTTCCGAAAATTCCCGTCGTGTCCGCGGACCCCGCGCGCAGCGCGGGGCAGCCCGCCCGGGGGTGTGTTTCTTTTGGTTACTTTTCTTTGCACAAGCAAAGAAAAGTGACTCGCGCGTCAGCGCGAAAGCTGTTGCGGTTAGCTGTTGCCGTTAAAGCAGTTGCTGTTGAAAAAAGAGTTCATTTCCCCGGGAACGCCCCGTCGCGGCTGAAGCCGCTCCTACAAGAGATGCCCATCTCCTCGTAACCAAAGCAGCCCGCGACGACAGGGCCGACACAACCGCGCAACCAACTCAAGGCACCGCCACCGGATACGACCCCAACACCTTGATCTGCGCCGAATGCGCCTTCAACTCCGCCAACGCCAACTTCATCGCCTCATCCTCCACGTGCCCCGCCAGATCGATGAAGAACCCGTATTCCCACTTCGCCTGATGCGACGGCCGCGACTCGATCCGGTTCATGCTGATCCCATGCCGCGCGAACGGACTGAGCACATCGAACAGCGCACCCGGCTTGTCATGGATGAACACCAGCACCGACGTGCGATCGTGCCCCGACGGCGGGAAGATCTGCCGCCCGATCACCAGGAAGCGCGTGGTGTTGTCCGCGTCGTCCTCGATCGACTTCATGATGACCTTCTTCAGCGCATACACATGCGCCGCGCTTTCCCCGCCGATCGCCGCCGCATCGTCGGCATTACGCGCGCGGCGCGCGCCCTCGGCGTTGCTGGAGACCGGAATCTTCTCCACCTTGGGCAGGTTCGCGCGCAGCCAGCCGGCGGTCTGCGCGAACGACTGCGGATGCGCGTAGATCCGCTCGATCGCGTCCAGCCGCCCACTGCGCGAGAGCAGGAACTGGTGCACGCGCAGCTCGGTCTCGCCGCAGATCTTCAGGTTGGAGGTCAGGAACATGTCCAGCGTGACCTGGATCGTGCCCTGCCCCGAGTTCTCCACCGGCACCACGCCGAAATCGGCGTTGCCGCTTTCCACTTCCTGGAACACTTCCTCGATGGTGGCCATCGGCAGGCCCACCGCCGAGCGGCCGAAGTGCTTGAGCACCGCCTGCTGGCTGAAGGTGCCTTCCGGCCCCAGGTAGCCGATCTTCAGCGGCTCCTGCTGCGCCAGGCATGCGGACATGATCTCGCGGAACACGTGCACCAGCACTTCGTCGCTGAGCGGCCCCTGGTTGCGGTCGACCACCATGCGCAGCACCTGCGCCTCGCGCTCGGGCCGGTAATAGTCCACCGCCGCGGCGAGCTTGCCCTTGGCCTTGCCGACCTGGTGCGCGAACTGCGCGCGCTCGGCGATCAGCGCCTGGATGTTGCGGTCGATCTCGTCGATCTTGGCGCGCACGTCGGCCAGGGCCGGCGTGGCGGCGGGTTTCGCGGACTTGGCCGGCTTGGCGTCGGCGGCGGGGGATTTCTTCGGCTTTGCGGCCATGGATCGGGGGTTCCTCGGTGGTCCGGATCGCCGCAGCGACCCGGTTGCGGCTGAAGCCGCTCCTACAAAAATCGGCGACTCAGCCGTGGCGCTGCTGGAAGTCGCGCATGAACGCAACCAGTGCCTGCGCACCGGCCAGGGGCATGGCGTTGTACAGCGACGCACGGATGCCGCCGACCGCCTTGTGGCCCTTCAGCGCCAGCAATCCGGCCGCCTTGGACTCGGCGACGAAGCGCGTGGTCAGGGTCTCGTCCGGCAGGAAGAACGGGATATTCATCCGCGAGCGCACCGCCGCCGCGACTTCGTTGCGATAGAAGCCGCCGGAGGCGTCGATCGCCGAATACACCAGCGCCGACTTGGCCTGGTTGCGCGTGGCGAATGCCTCCACGCCACCCTCGGCCAGCATCCACTTGAACACCAGCCCGGCCAGGTACCAGTTCCAGGTCGGCGGGGTGTTGAGCATGGAGTCGCGCGCCACGTGCGAGCGATAGTCGAAGATGTCTGCGCGCGGCTGGCCGGCGCGTTCGAGCAGGTCGCGGCGGATGATCACCACCGTGACGCCGACCGGACCCAGGTTCTTCTGCGCACCGGCATAGATCAGCGCGTACCTGGAGACGTCGATCGGCTCGGAGGCGATGCTGGAGCTGAAGTCGGCGAACAGCGGCACGTCGCCGACGTCGGGCGTGTCGCGGAACTCCACGCCGTGGATGGTCTCGTTGGCGGTGATGTGCACGTAGGCGGCATCTTCGCGCAGCTGCCAAGCCGCGCGCGGCGGGATGTCGCGGAAGCCGTCGGCCTCGCTGCTGGCGGCCACGTGCACGTCGACGTAGGGCCCGACCTGCTTGATCGCGGTCTTGCCCCAGTGCCCGGTCACCACGTAGTCGACGGTCTGCCCGGGCGCGGCGAAGTTCAGCGCCAGCAGCGCCTGCTGGGTGGTGGCCCCACCTGCGAGGAACAGCACGGCATAGTCGTCGGGAATGCCGATCAGCCGCCGCAGGTCGGCGTCGGCCTGTGCCGCCACCTCCATGAACTCGGCGCCGCGGTGGCTCAGCTCCACGATCGAGGCGCCCACGCCGTTCCACTCCAACATCTCCGACTGCGCCTGGCGCAGGACCGATTCCGGCAAGGCAGCGGGGCCGGCACTGAAATTGAACGCGCGCGTCATGGGGCACCTATCGGACAGGACCCCTAGTATGCCGCAGCGCAACAGCTTGCGGTCCGGGCAATTTAGGTTGCATTTGCATCCATTCGCCCTGCGCATGCGTAGTCTGTGTTGAAGTCCCCGCCACTGCTCGCCCCCTTCGCTCCAGGAGTCCGCCATGTCGTTGCGCGATGCCCTCACCGTTCCCAGCCGCGAGATCACCGACGAGGCGGTCTACCGCGACCGGCGGCGCCTGCTGCAGGCCCTGGCGCTGACCCCGGTGGCCGGCCTGGTCGGCTGCGCCGACGCCGAGCCGCCGGCCCCGCCCAAGACCGTGGTGACCCCGGAGCAGGCCCGCAGCGGCTTCCGCACCAACGAAGAGCTGACCCGCTACGAGGACGTGACCAGCTACAACAACTTCTACGAATTCGGCACCGACAAGACCGATCCGTCCAAGGCCGCCAAGACCCTGCGCACCTCGCCGTGGTCGGTGAAGGTGTCCGGCGAATGCGAGAAGCCTGGCACGCTGAGCCTGGACGACCTGCTCAAGGGCCACACGCCCGAGGAGCGCATCTACCGCCTGCGCTGCGTGGAAGGCTGGTCGATGGTGATCCCGTGGCTGGGGGTGCCGCTGGGCGATGTACTCAAGCGCTTCGCGCCGACCTCCAAGGCCAAGTATGTCGCCTTCACCACGCTGGCCGATCCGCAGCAGATGCCCGGGGTCCGCTACAGCTCGATCGACTGGCCGTACAAGGAAGGCCTGCGCATCGACGAGGCCATGCATCCGCTGACCCTGCTCGCCACCGGCCTGTACGGCAAGCCGCTGCCGCAGCAGAACGGCGCGCCGCTGCGGCTGGTGGTGCCGTGGAAGTACGGCTTCAAGAGCATCAAGTCGATCGTCGAGATCCGTTTCGTCGAGCGCATGCCGGAGACCGCCTGGCACGAGCTGCAACCGTCCGAGTACGGCTTCTTCTCCAACGTCAATCCGGCGGTGGACCATCCGCGCTGGAGCCAGAAGACCGAGCGCCGCATCGCCGGCAAGGCCAGCAAGCTGTTCGCCGAGCGCATTCCCACCCGCCCGTTCAACGGCTATGCCGACCAGGTGGCGTCGCTGTATGCGGGGATGGATCTGAAGAAATGGTATTGAGGAGAGGCTGGGAATGGGGAACTGGGAATCGGGAATGGGAAAGGCGCGGCGCCTGGTGGTTGCCTCGCGCGACGGCTGGAATCGCAGTCGGCGTGCTTCGTGGCACCTGTGCCAATACGGCGCGATGACGGCGCATGGCTAAGACCTCCGCTTCAGTGATCGCCGCCAAGGCGGTGGTGCATGCGCTGGCGCTGGCGCCGATGGCGTACCTGGGCTGGCAGTTCTGGCAGGTGTGGCAGACCGGCAGCGATGCATTGGGCGCCGATCCGGTGGCCGAGGTCGAGCACCGCACCGGGTTGTGGGCGCTGCGGCTGCTGCTGTTGACCCTGGCCATCACCCCGCTACGGCAACTGACCGGGCAGTCGGTGCTGCTGCGCTTCCGGCGCATGCTCGGGCTGTACGCGTTCTTCTACGCGACCGTGCATCTGGCGGCCTATCTGGGGCTGGATCTGCGCGGCTACTGGACGCAGATCTTCGAGGAAATCGTCAAACGCCCGTACATCACCGTGGGTTTCCTGGCCTGGCTGCTGCTGGTGCCGCTGGCGATCACCTCCACCCAGGGCTGGATGCGCCGGCTCAAGCGCAACTGGGGCAAGCTGCACAAGGCGATCTATGCGATCGGCGTGCTCGCCGTGCTGCACTTCTGGTGGCTGGTGAAGTCCGACATCCGCGAACCGCTGCTGTACGCGGCGATCCTGGCGGTGCTGCTGGGCTGGCGCGGCTGGCGGGCGCTCAGCGCGCGCCGAACCACAGCAGGCCGCTGAGCGCGGCGGCCAGCAACAAGGCGCTGAGCAACAGCCACGGCCAGCGCCGCGCGGTGGCCGGGCGTGGCGCCACCGCCGGGGTCAGCGCGAGCGCGGCCAGGGCGGGGTCGTCGCGCAGCGGCTCGGCGCCGACGACCTGCGGGACCTCCAGCACGAAGCGGTGCTGGGCATCGAACACTATCTGGTCGCCGGGCTGCAGCCAGCAGCTGCGCACCGCCACGCCGTTGACCTGGGTCTGCGCATCGCCGAAGCCGCGCAGCAGCACCCGCTCGCCGTGCCGTTCCAGGCGCGCGTGCTGCTCGGCGCAGGCCGGATCGTCGATGCGGATGTCGCACTCGCGCAGGCGGCCGACGCTGCGTACGCGGTCGACGGTGAAGCTGCGGCCATGGTGCGGGCCGCCGACGCCGCGCAGCACCAGGCGCGGATCGTCGTGCTCGGCCTCGCTGACCTCGGGCAGGCGCTGCAGCGGCTCGCACTTGCCCTGCACCACCATTTCGACGCCATCGGCGTAGACCGCGTCGCCGGCGCGCAGCAGCGCCATGCGCCGCACCGGGCGGCCGTTGACGTGGATGCCGCGGCTGCCGTTGGCGACCTGCAGCCACAGACCGCGCCGGTCCAGGCAGAACTGCGCCAGCAGCAATGCGCCCTGGGTGTCGTCGACCACGCTGACCTGGCCGGAGGCCAGCCGCACGATGCGATGCACGCCCGCGCGCAGGGGCCGGTCGGGATGTTGGCGGTTGCTGAAATGGACTAGCAGATCGTGCACGGCGGGCAGCCTAGCAGGTTGCCTGCGCGCGCAGAAGCGCGCGTGCTGGACAATGCACCGCGCATACGCACAATGCCTGATCGTTCACGCGGGCACCCGCCCGCACAGGAGCCAGCATGTCCAGCATCGACATCCGCCACGACCACGACAAGACCCCCGCGCAGGCGCGCAAGGCCATCGAAACCGCCGCCAAGAAACTGGCCGAGCGCTTCGACCTGGAATCGCACTGGGATGGCGATTCCTTGCTGTTCTCGCGCTCGGGCGTGGACGGGCGCATCGAACTGCTGCCCAAGCAGGTGCACGTGACTGCTGAACTGGGCTTCCTGCTGTCGGCGATGAAGGGCACCGTGGAAAGCGAGATTCGGCGGGTGCTGTCGGAAAAGCTGGGCTGATGCGTAATCGAGCCCCTCTCCCACCGGGAGAGGGGTTGGGGTGAGGGTGCGGTACCAAGCGCTGACGCAATCAGCTGCACGAGGCTGCGCTCGTACCCTCATCCGCCCCTTCGGGGCACCTTCTCCCGAAGGGAGAAGGAACAGCCAAAGCCCCTCTCCCACCGGGAGAGGGGTTGGGGTGAGGGTGCGGTACCAAGCGCTGACGCAATTAGCTGCACGAGGCTGCGCCCGTACCCTCATCCGCCCCTTCGGGGCACCTTCTCCCGAGGGGAGAAGGAACAGCGAAGCCCCTCTCCCCTCCGGAGAGGGGTTGGGATGAGGGTGCGGTACCAAGCGCTGACGCAATCAGCTGCACGAGGCTGCGCCCGTACCCTCATCCGCCCCTTCGGGGCACCTTCTCCCGAGGGGAGAAGGAACAGCCAAAGCCCCTCTCCCCTCGGGAGAGGGGTTGGGGTGAGGGTGCGGTACCAAGCGCTGAAGCAATCAACTGCACGAGGCTGCGCTCGTACCCTCATCCGCCCCTTCGGGGCACCTTCTCCCGAAGGGAGAAGGAACGGCTAAAGCCCCTCTCCCATCGGGAGAGGGGTTGGGGTGAGGGTGCGGTACCAAGCGCTGACGCAATCAGTTGTACGAGGCTACGCTCGTACCCTCATCCGCCCCTTCGGGGCACCTTTTCCCGAGGGGAGAAGGAAGAAGCCAAAGCCCCTCTCCCCTCGGGAGAGGGGTTTGGGTGAGGGTCCGGCCGCTCACTCACTCCAACGCAAACGGATCCGGATCGCCCGCGAACAATCGTTTCGACACGGCGCGCTCGGTGGTCTCGATATCGCCGATGAACCCCTCGGCGTCGCCCAACTTGGAAAACGCGTCGAAACCCCGCTCCAGGAATCCCTGCAGTTCCGACAGCCCCGCCGCCTTGGCCGGGCCGCGGGCGAAGCGCAGCAGCATGCGCACGCCCGGCGTATGCACCGCCTTGACCAGGCCCAGGCCGACGCGGGCGATCAGGTCGATCTGGCGCTGGCGCAGCCGGGGGAGCCCGGTCTGCCGATAGGCTTCGGCATACAACGCTTCGTCCAGGCGCTTGCGCCGCGGTGCCAGGGCCTGCAACGCCTCGGCCATGCGCAGATCCAGGGCATGCGTGAGCGCGCCCAGTTCGATGCCGTCGGCCACGGTGTCCAGCAGCGACGCCGGCATCAGCCGCTGCATCATCGGCAACACCTTGACGATATCGGCATCGCGGCGGCTGAAGTCGCGGTCGCCATAGACGTCGGTCAGGAAGAACATCGCCGCTGGACGCCGCTGCGGGTCCTCCAGGAAATGCTCGAAGCTGCGCTCCAGCCGCTCCGATTGCCAGCGCCGCAGTTCCTGCAGCCAGCGCAGTGCGTTGCGCGGTTCGCGCACGGGGTCGTGCAGCGCCTGGTGCCACGCCAGGCGGCGGCCGAGTCGTTCCAGGACGGGAGTGCTGCGCGCCATGGCCGCCGATGATGGTCGCAGCCCGGCACGACCGCAAGCGTCACGGCGCTCGGCTACACTCGCGCCACTGCCTCCTGCGGACCGCGCATGCTTTCCCTCCACAGCGCCTCGCCCCGTCCCCATTCCAACGGCCGCATCGGCCTGGCCATCGCCGGCGGCGGCCCGATCGGCGGCATGTACGGCCTCGGCGCGTTGCGCGCCCTGGACGAGGCGCTGGACGGACTGGACCTGACCCGCCTGGATTGCTACGTCGGGGTCAGCTCAGGCGCCTTCCTCACCGCCGGCCTGGCCAACCGGGTCAGCAGCGCCGAGATCTGCCGGATCTTCGTCACCGGCAACAGCGACGATGCGCACTTCCGCCCGGAAGACTTCCTGCGGCCCAACGTCTACGAATACCTGCGCCGCGCGGCGACCCTGCCGCGGTTGGCCTACGGCTGGTGGCACGACCTGCTCACCGAACCGCGCAAGACCCGCTGGTCCGACCTGATCACCCGCTTCGGCGGGCTGGTGCCGAGCGGCCTGTTCGACAATGCCGGGGTCGAGCGCTTCCTGCAGGACGTGTTCAGCCGTCGCGGCCGCAGCAACGATTTCCGCGAACTGGGCACCAACCTGTTCGTGGTCGCAGTGGACCTGGACAGTGGCCGCACGGTGCGCTTCGGCGAGCCGGGCATGGATCACGTGCCGATCTCGCTGGCGATCCAGGCCAGTGCGGCGCTGCCCGGGCTGTACCCGCCGGTGCAGATCGACGGCCACCATTACGTGGACGGCGCGCTGCGCCGCACCATGCACGCCTCCACCCTGCTGGAGCGCGGTATCGACCTGATGATCGGGATCAACCCGCTTGTGCCTTACGACGCCACCCACGCGCCGCGCCGCAATGGCCACATCGACCGCGCGCGGCTGCTCGCTGGCGGCCTGCCGGCGGTGCTGTCGCAGACCTTCCGCACCCTGCTGCAATCGCGCATGCAGGTGGGGCTGGAAAAGTACGCCCGGCAGTATCCGCAGGTGGATCAACTGGTGTTCGAACCCAATGCCGACAACGGCGAGTTGTTCTTCACCAATCTCTTCAGCTACGCCGCGCGCCACCGCGTGTGCCAGCTCGCCTACCGCAACACCCTGTCGGACCTGCGCCGCAACGCGCAGACGCTGGAGCCGCTGCTCGCCGCGCACGGCATCGCGCTGCGCCACGATATCCTCAACGACCGCAAGCGCACCTTCCTCGATGGCGTGGACGTGCAGCCGCGGCGCATGACCGAGACCACCGCGCGCCTGCGGCGTGCGCTGGACGACGTCGACCAGGTCATCGCCAACCGCCGCGCCAAGCGCCGCACGCGGCGTTCGCCCGAGGCGTAGCGGCAGCGCCGACCGACGTCGCCATCGCTCCCCGCGCACGTCGTGCGCGCGCTGGTGTGATTACTCTAGTCACAGTCCCGAGTCTCGAATCCCGCCACTCACCCGCCGAAGGAACCGCACCGTCATGGCCACTCTGAAGAAATCCGCGCGCAAGAAGCGCAGCACCGCCGCTGCCGACGACACCCTGCAGGCGCAGGCGGAGAAGCTGTCCAAGCGCCTGGGCGAATCGGCGCAGCAGGTCTGGCTGGCCGGGGTCGGCGCGTTCGGCCGTGCGCAGGCCGAGGGCGGAAAGCTGTTCGAGACCCTGGTGAAGGAAGGCCTGAGCCTGGAGCAGAGCACGCGCAAGCTGGCCGGCGGCGGCGTCGACGCGGTGCGCGATGCGGTGGAGAACCGGGTCGGCCAGGCCCGCGAGCGCGCCGCCGACACCTGGGACCGCCTGGAGAAGGTGTTCGAGGATCGCGTGCAGCGCGCCCTGCGCCGCCTGGAAGTGCCCAGCCGCGAGGACCTGGGTGCGCTGGTCGAGCGCGTGGACGCGCTCAACGGCGAACTGCGCCATCTGCGCGGCGGCCGTGCAACGCCGGCCGCGGGCAAGGCGCCGGCGGCGAAGAAGGCCGCCAGGAAGACCACGGCATCGCCCACCGGCGCCGCCAAGCGCGCAGCACCGGCGCGCCGGCCTGCCGGCCCGGTGGTCGCCAAGGTCGCGCCAGCCAAGCGCGCCGCCGCGCCCAAGCGCGCCAGCCGCAAGCGCGGCGAGGCCCCGACCCCGGCCGAGTAACGGAATTGTTGCAAAGCAACACGTTTTTCCAGACAATCGAAACGGACCCGCCAGTCCATCAGAAGACCGTTTGCTCCCCTCCCCTCTCGGCTTCGGACTGGCGGGTCTTTTCTGTCCGCCGTTCCCCGCTGTCGCCTTGCCGGCGCCGTGACACGCTGGCGATACACTGACTTCTTTCGGCGCGTGTGCGGGTGCGAGCATGTTTTCCTGGATAGCGGCAACGGTCTTGGCAGTCGCGGCATGGCTGGCGGCCAGTCTCTACCTGTGGCTGGTGCGGCGCCGCGAGAACGAGACCAGCGCCGGGCTGCATGCGCTGGCCGGCCTGCACTGGCGCGATTTCTCCTACATGGTGCGGCGCGCGATGCGCGAACAGCGCGACCTGCAGGACGCCACCGTCGACGAGCACACGAGCCAGGAACCGCAGAGCGACTTCGTGATGACCCGCGGCGACGCGCGCTGGCTGCTGTCGTGCAAGCACGGCCGCGCCTACCGGATCGGCTCGGCCGCGGTCAACGAACTGGGTGCGGCGGCGCGGCTGATGGGCGCGCAGGGCGGCATCCTGATCACCGAAGGCAAGGTGCAGCGCGACGGCATCGCCGCGGCCGAGAAGCAGGCGGTGGAAATCCTCGACGGCCGGCGCATCTGGCCGATGCTCAAGCCCTACCTGCCCAGCGAACTGGAAGACGGCGTGATCGGCGCCAGCCGCCGCCGCGCGCAACGCCACATCGCCATCGCCGGCCTGGCGTCGCTGGCCTTGGGCGTGGTGGTCGGCGTCGGTGCGCTGGCGTTGCAGCAACCCGCAGCGCCGCCGGCAGCCGTGGCCGCAACGGCGCCAGCGCCTACGCCCGTCGCCGCGGCCACCCCTACGCCGGCCGCAACCACGCCGACGAACGCGGCCGCCACCGCGCCCCCGCCGACGCTCGACGACGCCGGCGATCTGGCCGAGCCCGACCCCGCCACCGAGCAACGCCACCGCCAGGACCTCTCCAAGGCCCTGGCCGGCACCCCGGGCGTGATCCGCGGCATCTGGCAGACGCAGATGACCCTGGTGGTCGACCGCAGCGGCGATGACGCCCAGGTGTGGCCGCGCATCTGCAAGGAAGTGGAGCGCTACCCGTCCCTGCGCACCGTCCGCATCCAGCTCAACCCGCGTCCCGGCCATGAGGAACCGGTGCGGTGGCGGCAATGCAGGACGTTTTGAGCGGGGATTGGGGAATCGGGAATGGGGAATCGGTAGAGCTGGCTATCGGCACGCAGTGAACATGCACGCAGGCGGTCCGTGTCTGATGAGACAGGAGCGGCACTGCGTGCAGACAGCGCTTTTGCGATTCCCGATTCCCGATTCCCGATTCCCAGCGCTTACCAATGCACCCCCCGCATCAGCGCCGCAAACGCGATCTGCTCCTGACTGGGCTTGGTCTCGCGTAGCGCCTTGCGGTCGCCCTTGGCCGCGGCCGAGTCCGGGAACAGTTCGAAGGCGGTGTTCATCACCACTTCGTAGGCCTTCGGGGCCACGGCGTTGACCAGGGCGGCGAAGATGCCCAGGCGCGTGGCCACGCGGCTGGGGCGTTCGATGATGGCCTTGACCATCAGGTCGGCGGCCTCGTCCACGCTCAGCGTCGGCACGCTGTCGTACATCTTGGTCGGGGCGATCATCGGCGTCTTCACCAGCGGCATGTTGACCGTGGTGAAGCTGATGCCCTTGCCCGAGAGTTCGCCCTGCGCGCAGCGGCTCCAGGCGTCCAGCGCCGCCTTGGAGGCGACATAGGCGGAAAAGCGCGGCGAGTTGGCCAGCACGCCGATCGAGCTGACGTTGATGATGTGGCCCTTGCGCCGCGCGGTCATGCCCGGCAGCACGCCCATGATCAGGCGCAGGCTGCCGAAGTAGTTCAGTTGCATGGTCCGCTCGAAATCGTGGAAGCGGTCGTAGCTCAGTTCGATCGAGCGGCGGATCGAGCGGCCGGCGTTGTTGATCAGCACGTCGACATGGCCGTGCGCCTCCAGCACGGTCTTGAGCAGGCGGTCGCAGTCGGCCAGGTCGGACAGGTCGGCGGTGTAGGCGAAGACCTTGCCGCCCTTGGCGTTCATCGCATCGCGCGCGGCATGCAGTTCCTGCTCGCCGCGGGCCACGATGACGGTGATGGCGCCGGCCTCGGCGACGCGCTGCGCGGTGGCCAGGCCGATGCCCGAGGAGCCACCGGTGATCAGCACCACCTTGCCGCGGACCTTGCCCTTGAGCGAGCGGTCGACGAACAGGTCCGGGTCCAGGTGCCGTTCCCAGTGGTCCCACAGGCGCCAGGCGTAGTCCTCCAGCCGCGGCACGGCGATGCCGCTGCCCTTGAGCGCGCGCTCGGTCTCGCGGCTGTCGAAGCGCGTGGGATAGGTGATGAACTTCAGCACCTCGCGCGGGATGCGGAAGTCGCGCAGCAGCATGCCGGTGAAGCGGCGGATCGGCGGCAGGCTGCCGACCGCGGCGCGGATGCTCGAGGGCACGAACGCGAACATGCGCGCGTCCACCCGCAAGGTCATCTCCGGCGCGTGGCCGGCGCGGCAGAACACGTTGAGCACCTCGCCCACGCGCAGCGGCTCCGGATCGGTGAGGTGGAAGGTGTGGCCATCGAGCTTGGGCTTGTGCGCGATGTGGTCCATCGCGTCGGCGACGAAGTCCACCGGCACCAGGTTGATCCGCCCGCCCTCGATGCCCAGCATCGGCGCCCACGGCGGCAGCAGTTGGCGCAGCTTCTTGATCAGCGGGAAGAAGTAGTACGGGCCGTCGATCTTGTCGATGGCGCCGGTGCGCGAATCGCCGACCACCATCGCCGGTCGGTAGATGCGCCACTTGATCCGGGTCTCGGCGCGTACCAGCGCCTCGGCGTCGTGCTTGGTGCGCAGGTAGGGATCGTCCAGCCCCTCGGCTTCCTCGAACATGTCCTCGCGGAAGATGCCCGGGTACAGCCCGGCCACCGCGATCGAACTGGTGTGGTGGAAGATGCCGGCGCCGAGCTGCGCGGCCAGTTCCAGCGCGTTGCGGGTACCGTCGAGGTTGGCGATGCGCTGGTCCTCGGCCTTGGCGGTGAGGTCGTACAGCGCGGCCAGGTGGAAGAAATGCTTGACCTTGCCGTGCAGCGCCTTGCGCTGCGCCGCGGTCAACCCGCAGTACGCCGCGCCGACGTCGCCGTGCAACACCACCAGGCGCTTGGGATCCCAGCCCTGCTCGCGCACCAGCGCATCGAACTTGCGCTGCGACTCCTTGCGCAGCAGCACATGCACGACGCCCTTGCGCCGCATCAGCTTGGCCATCAGGTAACGGCCGATGAAACCGGTGGCGCCTGTCACGAAATACGTCATGCCGAACCATCCCTCGTTCCGCGGCCACGGCCCCTCGCCCGGCCCTGACGCTAACTTGCCAGAGTGCGGCAGGCAGGACAAACGCACGCTGGCGTATGGCGAACGTGCGGCATCGCAGCATCGCGCAGCACAGAGGCGACGGCGGGTGCCGCTAGCACCTGCGTTCGCCTCGGGCCATGTGGTCGTGGAGGAGCGCCGTCAACCGCGACCGCACGGACAAGCGCGTCGCGGCTCAAGCCGCTCCTACAGGATGCTTCCCGACGTCATTGCGCCGCCTTGCAGTCGCCGCGCGCGCCGGACTCAGCGCGCGCCGGGCGAGAAGCGCGCGACCAGGTCGTAGGTGTCGCCGAGGAACACCTGGCGCACGAAGGTCACCGCCTGCTCGCCGCGCCAGGTGCGGCGATCGATCAGTAGACACGCGGTGCCGGCCGGCACCTGCAGCCGCGCCGCCTGCGCGGTACTGGCGCCGACCGCGCTGATGCGGTGTTCGGCGCGGGTCCACGGCACGTGCTGCAGCAGCCAGCTGCCGGGCACGGTGACCGCGAAGTCCATCTGCAAGGCCTCCGGCACCGCCACCGGATTGATCACCCGCTCCTCCAGCGCGAACGGGCGGCCGTCGGCGTAGTGCAGGCATTGCAACGCCAGCAGGCTGCCGTCCGCGGCGACCTCGGCTTCCTGCGGTAACGCCGCGCGCGGCGCACGCTGCTGCCGCTCCAGCAGTTCGAAACGGTAGACATGACCGCGCGCAGCGACCTCGACCGGGATGTCCGGGATCTCCAGCGCGACCTGCTCCATGTGCGGATGCGGCCGCGCCACGAACGAGCCGGCGCGGCGCCGGCGCTCGATCATGCCGGCGTCGGCGAGCAGCGCCAGCACCTTGTTGACGGTCATGCGCGAGCAGCCGTACTGCGCCATCAGTTCGTGCTCGAACGGAATGCGATGGCCGGGCGGCCACTCGCCGCTGCGGATGCGTGCCTCGATGTCGCGGCGAATGCGATGGTTGAGCGGCAGCGTCGGTGCGGCGGGACTCACTGGCGCTCCGCGCTGCGGCGGCGACTGCGCAAGGCGACGCGAGGCGCGCGGCTCATGCGTCCAGCAACCGGGTCAACGCACGCGCATAGCGCGCGGCGACGGCTTCGCGCTGCAGGTGGCGGCCCTCGCGCACCAGTTCGCGGCCGTGGCGCCAGACCGAACGTACCGCGCTGCCGCGTGCGGCGAACAGCCAACTGTCCAGCCAGGCGTCGCCATGGCGTGCCTGCAAGGCTGGATGCGCGGCGTCCAGTTCGACCAGATCGGCCGGGGCGCCCACGCACAGGCCCTGTTCGACACCGAGCGCCTGCGCCGCGCCCTGCGCGGCGGACTCGAACAGGAAACGGCCGCTGGACAGCGCGGTGTCGCCGGTGAGCACGTTGCGTCCGCGCAGGCTCAGGCGCTGGCCGTACTCGAGCAGGCGCAGTTCCTCGGCCGCATCGATCAGCACGTTGGAATCGGAGCCCACGCCGAAACGGCCGCCGGCGCGCACGAACTCAGGCATCGGGAAGAGTCCGTCGCCGAGATTGGCCTCGGTGATCGGGCACAGCCCGACCACCGCGCCGCTGGCGGCGATGCCCTGCACTTCGGCGGCGTCGACATGGGTGGCGTGCACCAGGCACCAGCGCGCATCCACCGGCGCGTGCGCCAGCAGCCATTGCACCGGCCGCTGCCCGCTCCAGGCCAGGCAGGCATCGACCTCGCGGGTCTGCTCGGCGATATGGATGTGCACCGGGCCGTCGCACAGCGGCAGCAGCGCCGCCAGTTCGTCCGGAGTGACCGCGCGCAGGCTGTGCGGGGCCAGGCCCAGCACCGCGTCGTCCAGTCCCTGCAGCGCGCGGCGGCTGCCGTCCAGCAGCGCGGCGAAGCCGTCGATGTCGTGCAGCAGGCGCTGCTGCGCCGGATTCGGCGCAGCGCCGCCGAAGTCGGCATGCGCATAGAACACCGGCAGCAGGGTCAGGCCGATGCCGCTGGTCTGCGCCGCGGCGGCCAGGCGCTGCGCCATCTCGGCGCGGTCGGCATAGGGCCGGCCGTCGGCGGCGTGATGCACGTAATGGAACTCGCCGACCCGGGTGAAGCCGGCCTCAAGCATTTCCACATAGGCCTGCTCGGCGATGGCCTGCAGATCGTCCGGGCCCAGCCGCTGCAGGAAGCGGTACATCAGTTCGCGCCAGCTCCAGAAGCTGTCGCCGCTGCGCCCGCCGATCTCGGTGAGCCCGGCCATGCCGCGCTGGAAGGCGTGGCTGTGCAGGTTGCCCAGCCCGGGCACCACCATGTCCAGGCGGCGATCGCCCAGCGCCGCGGGTGCACCACTCTCGACCGCAACGATGCGGCCGCCGCGCACGCCGATGCGCACGTCGCGCGCCCAGCCCTGCGGCAGCAGCGCGTGCGCGCACCAGAATTCGCCCGATCCCCTGTTGCCGCCGGCCTGCTGCTGCGCCTGGGTCTGCACTGGACACCCTCCATCGACCACAATATTGTATATACAAAATAACCGACGAGCCTGCCCGTGACCATGCCCTGCGACACGCTCTGGCACAACGCGCACCTGATGACGCTCGACGCCGAGGACGGCGGATTGGGGCTGGTCCACGACGGCGTAGTGGCGTGCCGCGACGGCCGCATCGTCTATGCCGGCGCCGCCGCGCAGTTGCCCGGCCCGCTGTCGGCGCAACGCAGCATCGACTGCGGCGGGCGCTGGATCGGCCCCGGCCTGATCGACTGCCACACCCACCTGGTCTATGCCGGCAACCGCGCCGGCGAGTTCGAGCAGCGCCTGCTCGGCGCCAGCTACGCCGACATCGCCCGCGCCGGCGGCGGCATCGTCTCCACGGTGCGCGCCACCCGCGCTGCCGACGAGGACGCCCTGCTCGCCGCCAGCCTGCCGCGGCTGGACGCGCTGCTGGCCGAAGGCGTGACCACGGTGGAGATCAAGTCCGGCTACGGCCTGACGCTTGAGGACGAGCTGCGCCTGCTGCGCGTGGCCCGCCGCCTGGGCGAACTGCGCGCGGTGGCGGTGTCGCCGACCTTCCTCGGCGCGCACGCGGTGCCGCCCGGCGGCGAGGCGCAGGCCTACATCGACGAGGTCTGCGAGCGCATGATCCCGGCGGTCGCCGCGCAGGGCCTGGCCGAGGCAGTGGACGTGTTCTGCGAGCACCTGGCGTTCACCCCGGCGCAGACCGAGCAGGTATTCCAGGCCGCACAACGCCATGGCCTGGCGCTGAAGATCCACGCCGAACAGTTGTCCAACCAGGGCGGCGCGGCGCTGGCCGCGCGCTACGGCGCGCGCTCGGCCGACCATGTCGAATACCTGGATGACGCCGGCGTCGCCGCGATGGCCGCGGCCGGCACCGTCGCGGTGCTGCTGCCGGGCGCGTTCTATTTCACCCGCGACACCCAGCTGCCGCCGATCGCCGCGCTGCGCGCCGCCGGCGTGCCGCGCGCGCTGGCCACCGACTGCAACCCCGGCACCTCGCCGCTGACCAGCCCGCTGCTGGCGATGAACCTGGCGGCGACGCTGTTCCGGCTGACCGTGGCCGAATGCATCGCCGGCTTCACCCGCGAGGCGGCGCGCGCGCTCGGGCGCCACGACCAGGTGGGCCGGCTGCGCGCCGGGCTGGCCTGCGACCTGGCGATCTGGGACATCGCCGAACCGGCCGAATTGGTCTATCGCATGGGCTTCAACCCGCTGCATGCGCGTATCTGGAGAGGACAATGAGCGACGACGAGATCCTGCTGCGCCCCGGCGCGGTGAGCCTGGCGCAGTGGCGCGCCGTGTACCGCGGCGCCGGCGTGCGCCTGGACCCGGCCTGCGCCGAGGCGGTGCTGCGCAGCGCGCAGACCGTGGAGGCGATCGTCGCCACCGGTGCGCCGGTGTACGGCATCAACACCGGCTTCGGCAAGCTGGCCAGCGTGCGCATCGAGCGCGAGGACCTGCAAGCCCTGCAACGCAACATCGTGCTGTCGCACGCGGCCGGGGTCGGCGCGCCGATGCCGGTGCCGGTGGTGCGGCTGATGATGGCGCTGAAGCTGGCGAGCCTGGCCCAGGGCGCCTCCGGTGTGCGCCCGGAAACGCTGTCGATGCTGGAAGCGCTGTTGCAGCACGAGGTGATCCCGGTGGTGCCGTGCCAGGGCTCGGTCGGCGCCTCCGGCGACCTGGCGCCGCTGGCGCACCTGGCCACGGTGATGCTCGGCGTCGGCGAGGCCTTCGTCGGCGACGCGCGACTGCCGGCGGCGCAGGCGCTGGCCCAGGCCGGGCTGCAGCCGCTGACGCTGGGCGCCAAGGAGGGCCTGGCACTGCTCAACGGCACCCAGTACTCCACCGCTTATGCGTTGGCGGGGCTGTTCGAGATCGAGCGCGTGTTCCATGCCGCGCTGGTCGCCGGCGCGCTGTCCACCGAGGCCGCGAAAGGCTCGGACACGCCGTTCGATCCGCGCATCCACGCGCTGCGCGGCCAGCCCGGGCAGATCGCCACCGCCGCGGCGCTGCGTGAATTGATGCGCGACTCGGCGATCCGCGATTCGCACCGCGACAACGACGTGCGCGTGCAGGACCCGTACTGCCTGCGCTGCCAACCGCAGGTGATGGGCGCGGCGCTGGACGTGATGCGCCAGGCCGCCACCACCCTGGCCACCGAGGCCAACGGCGTGTCGGACAATCCGCTGGTGTTCAGCGACACCGGCGAAGCGCTGTCCGGCGGCAACTTCCACGCCGAGCCGGTCGCCTTCGCCGCCGACATGCTGGCGTTGGCGGTGTGCGAGATCGGCTCGATCAGCGAGCGCCGCGTCGCCATGCTGGTGGACCCGGCGCTGTCCGGATTGCCGGCGTTCCTGACGCCCAAGCCGGGCCTCAACTCCGGCTTCATGATCCCGCAGGTCACCGCCGCGGCGCTGGTGTCGGAGAACAAGCAGCGCGCGTATCCGGCCAGCGTCGATTCGATCCCGACCTCGGCCAACCAGGAAGACCATGTGTCGATGGCCGCGCACGGCGCGCGCCGCCTGCTGGCGATGGCCGAGAACGCGGCCAACGTGGTCGGCATCGAACTGCTGGCCGCCGCGCAGGGCTGCGACTTCCACGCGCCGCTGCGCTCCAGCGCCGCGCTGGAAGCGGCACGCGCGCTGCTGCGCGCCCGCGTGCCGGCGCTGCAGGACGATCGCTACTTCCACCCGGACATGCTGGCCGCGACCGCGCTGGTGCGCGATGGTGCGCTGGCTGCGGCGGTGGGAATGCACTTGCCCGAGGCCAGTGTCTGATCTGAAAAACCCTCGTAGGAGCGGCTGAAGCCGCTCCTACAGAACAAGCACGCGCGAGGCCGTATGACATCCCTGCCCGACTGGCTCACTGTGCACCGCGGCGATGCGCCGCTGATCCTCAGCTTCCCGCATACCGGCACCGAACTGCCGGAGGCGCTGGCCGACCGCTTCGTCTCGCCGTGGCTGGCGCAGCGCGATGCCGACTGGTGGGTGCACCTGCTGTACGACTTCGCCGAAACGCTCGGCGCGACCACGGTGCGCACCGCGATCTCGCGCTCGGTGATCGACGTCAACCGCGACCCGGCCGGGGTGTCGCTGTATCCCGGGCAGAACACCACCGGGTTGTGCCCGCTCACCACCTTCGACGCGCAGCCGCTGTACCGGTCCGGCGCCGAGCCCGACGCGGACGAGATCGACGCGCGCCGCACGCGCTGGTTCGCGCCCTACCACGCCGCACTGGACGCGGAGATCGCGCGCCTGCGCGCGCTGCACCCGGCCATCGTGGTGTATGACGCGCATTCGATCCGCTCGCGCATCCCGCACCTGTTCGACGGCGAGTTGCCGCAGTTCAACATCGGCAGCGCCGGTGCCTCCGGCGCGGTGGACAGCAGTTGCGCGGCAGCGCTGACCGATGCGGTCGAACGCGTCTGCGCCGGCAGCGGCTTCAGCCACATGCGCAACGGCCGCTTCAAGGGCGGCTGGAGCACCCGCCACCACGGCGCGCCGGCCGACGGCGTGCACGCGATCCAGATGGAACTGGCCTGCCGCGGCTACATACACGAGCCGGACACGGTCGCCCCCGGTAACTGGCCGTCACCCTGGCAACCCGACCACGCCGCGCCGCTGCGCGCGGTGCTGCAGCAGGTGCTGCAGGCCTGCCTCGATTTCGCCCGCCGCCCCGCCGCATCCGGCCGCGCCGCCGACTGACGCGCGCGCCGCGTTCCGCCTTCCGCGCATCCACCTGAGGATTCCCGCATGACCCGCCTCGACGCCACCCGCCGCATCCACGCCCCCACCGGCAGCACCCTCACCGCCAAGAGCTGGCTGACCGAAGCGCCGCTGCGCATGCTGATGAACAACCTGCACCCGGACGTGGCCGAGCGCCCGCAGGAACTGGTGGTGTACGGCGGCATCGGCCGCGCCGCGCGCGACTGGGAAAGCTTCGACGCCATCGTCGAGACGCTCAAGCGCCTGGACGACGACCAGACCCTGCTGGTGCAGTCGGGCAAGCCGGTCGGCGTGTTCCGCACCCATGCCGACGCGCCGCGGGTGCTGATCGCCAACTCCAACCTGGTACCGCGCTGGGCCAACTGGGACCACTTCAACGAGTTGGACAAGAAGGGCCTGGCCATGTACGGCCAGATGACCGCCGGCAGCTGGATCTACATCGGCGCCCAGGGCATCGTGCAGGGCACTTACGAGACCTTTGTGGAAATGGGCCGGCAGCACTACGGCGGCGATCTGTCCGGCAAGTGGCTGTTCACCGGCGGCCTCGGCGGCATGGGCGGCGCGCAGCCGCTGGCCGCGGTGATGGCCGGCGCCTCGTGCCTGGCGGTGGAGTGCCGCAAGAGCAGCATCGACATGCGCCTGCGCACCGGCTATCTCGATACCTGGACCGATAATCTGGACGAGGCGCTGCGCCTGATCGCCGAATCGTGCACGGCGAAGACGCCGCGCTCGGTCGGCCTGCTCGGCAACGTCGCCGACGTGCTCGCCGAACTGCTGGCGCGCGGGGTCAAGCCGGACCTGCTGACCGACCAGACCTCCGCGCACGACCCGGTCAACGGCTACCTGCCGCAGGGCTGGAGGGTCGAGCAGTGGGACGCCAAGCGCATCTCCGCACCGAAGGAGGTGGAACGGGCCGCGCGCGCCTCGATGGCCAACCACATCCGCGCCATGCTCGGCTTCCACGCGCTGGGCGTGCCGACCGTGGACTACGGCAACAACCTGCGGCAGATGGCGCTGGAGGAAGGCGTGGCCAATGCCTTCGATTTCCCGGGTTTCGTGCCGGCCTACATCCGCCCGCTGTTCTGCCGCGGCGTCGGCCCGTTCCGCTGGGCCGCGCTGAGCGGCGATCCGGAAGACATCGCCAGGACAGATGCCAAGGTCAAGGAACTGATTCCCGACAACCCGCACCTGCACCGCTGGCTGGACATGGCCGCCGAGAAGATCCAGTTCCAGGGCCTGCCGGCGCGGATCTGCTGGGTCGGCCTGGGCGATCGCGACCGGCTGGGGCTGGCGTTCAACGAGATGGTCGCCAACGGCGAACTGAAGGCGCCGGTGGTGATCGGCCGCGACCACCTGGACAGCGGCAGCGTCGCCTCGCCAAACCGCGAGACCGAGGCCATGGCCGACGGCTCGGACGCGGTCTCCGACTGGCCGCTGCTCAATGCCCTGCTCAATACCGCCAGCGGCGCCACCTGGGTCTCGCTGCATCACGGCGGCGGCGTCGGCATGGGCTTCTCGCAGCACGCCGGCATGGTCATCGTCTGCGACGGCACCGAGGCGGCGGCCAAGCGCATCGCCCGGGTGCTGTGGAACGATCCGGCCACCGGGGTGATGCGCCATGCCGACGCCGGCTATCCGATCGCCCTGGCCTGCGCGCGCGACAAGCACCTGGATCTGCCTGGCATCCTGCGCTAACGTCGCCGACGCGACGTCCGTCGCCTGGCGGCGGCGGGCGGCCCGCGAGGCACCAAACCGGAACTGCGTCACCGCTCGCACGATGCACCCTCAAGATCGGCCGACACACGCCGACAAGGGATGCATCGTTTCAAGGAGCCTGCATGGGCATCCTGATCTACCTCACTCCTGCCGTGGCGCTGTGGGCTGCCGTCGCCACCGCATTCGCGCATGGCTTGTTCCAGCGTCTGGGGCATGCCTATCGGCGCGACGCGACTGCGAAGGAGACGATCGCGCGGTATCAGGCCGCGCTGAGCCAACTGAAGGCGCAGGCGGCGGCCAGCGCACAGGAACTGGAGACGCTGCGCCAGGACCACGAACGCCTGCGCGCGACCTACGAGTACGAGTCGGCCCCGGCAGCGGCCGCGGCCGGCACCGCGGCGCCCGCGGCGACGCCGGCGCCGGCGCCGGCGAAACCGGCCGCGCTGCCGACCCCGGCCGCGCCGCCGTCGACCATCGCCCTGGCGCAGATCGACATCGCCGACGAGGTCGGCACCCTGCTTGCGCACGTCGCGCGGGTGGCACGCAGCATCCGCCGCTACAGCGCCTACAGCCGCGGCCACAACGGCCCGGAGCCGGCCAGCGCGCGCTACGACCTGCACTGGCTGTCCGACTGCCTGCACAACCTGGACCAGGTCGGCCACGCCCTGGCCCGCAACAACATGGAAACCCTCACCGCCGCCTGCACCGAACTGCTGACCATGTACGAGCAGTACCTGCGCGACGGTTCCGGCTACAACAGCCGCGACACCTTCCAGCGGCTGAGCACGCAGGTACCGCTGGCCGAAGTTACCGATGCGATCCGTTCCATCGCGGCCAAGGCCTCGCTGGCGCGGCAGGCGCAGGCCGCGCACGAGCAGGCCGCGCATGCGCACGAACGCATCGCCGACAGCCGCCAGGCCGACGCATTGTCGATGCTGTGACGGCGCCATCCGCGCCGGCCGACGGCCGCGCCCCGCGTTGACCCGGCCCCGCGCCCGTGCTGTGATGCCTGCCGGTCAGGGCGGAGCGGGATCATGGCAGACAGCAAGACGGCCTTCGAGAAAGCGGTCCAGGACATCAAGCAACGGGCCGAGCGCCCCGACAACGACACGCTGTTGCGGCTCTATGCGCTGTACAAGCAAGGCTCGGAGGGCGACGTCAGCGGCGCCAAGCCGGGCTTCTTCGACTTCGTCGGTACCGCCAAGTACGAGGCCTGGGCCAAGCTCAAGGGCATGCCGCAGGCGGACGCGCAGAAGAAGTACGTGGACCTGGTGAAGAAGCTGCTGGCCTGATGGCCCGCGACACCCGGCGTCGCATCCTCGAGACCGCCCTGGCGATGTTCAACGCGCAGGGCGAGCCGCACGTCACCACCAACCACATCGCCGACGAGCTGGAGATCAGCCCCGGCAACCTGTACTACCACTTCCGCAACAAGGACGACATCATCGAGCACCTGTTCGCGCGCTACGAGGAGCGCATGGACGCGGCGCTGGCGCTGCCGAGCGCGCGCCTGCCGGGGCTGGAGGACATCTGGCTGCAGTTGCACCTGGTGTTCGAGTGCATCTGGGACTACCGCTTCCTGTACCGCGACCTGGTCGAGATCCTCAGCCGCAGCCGGCGCCTGCGCCTGCGCTTCGCGCGCATCCTGCGCCGCGCCGACGCCAGCGTGCAGGCGGTGTTCGAGGGCCTGGCGCAGACCGGGGCGATGCGCGCCGGCGCCCAGGAAAGAAGCGGCGTGGCCACCAACGTGCTGGTGGTGGCCACGTTCTGGCTCAACTACGCGGCCGCGCGCGGCGAGAAGGACGAGCAAGTGGCGATCCGCCACGGCATCGTGCAGGTGATGCAATTGATCGCGCCGTTCCTGCGCGACGCCGAACGCGCGCACCTGGCCGCGCTGATAGACGCCTACCTGGATTGATGCATCCGGCCCTGCGCAGCGTCAGGCGCTCGCTCCGGTGGCGGTGTCGGCGACCGTGCCGTCGAGCACATAGACCTTGCACACCAGGCCCGGCGGCGTGCGGTAGGTGCGAAAGCCGATTGCCTCGTAGTACGCCTGCCCGAGCGCATTGTCGGCGGCGATGCTGGCGTCGATCCGGGTCAGCCCGGCGCTGCGCGCCACCGCACGGGTGGCCTGGAACAGCGCGCTGCCGACGCCACGGCGCGCCGCGCGCGGGTCGACATGGGTACCGATGATGCCCCAGCCCTCGGCGACGTCGTAGGCATTGCCGGGACGTGCGATGCGCAGGGACTGGAAACCGAGGACGCGCCCGTCGGACGCCTCGGCCAGCACGCACTGCAGGCGATCGGGATGCTGCAGATAGGTCGCGCGCACCGTCGCCGGATCGGTCGGTGCCTTGCGCAGGCCGGCGGCGAAGATCGCGTTCTGCACCGCGGCCATCGCCTCGGCGTCGTCGAGCGTCGCAGGCCGGATCTGCATGGTGTCGGCATCTTGGGGAACGGCACGCGAGTATGCCCGAACGCGGCCCAGCACCGTGGGTGTGGCGGCGCGCCGCGTCAGGCGTGCGCGCGGCGTTTGCCTGGCGCACGCTTGGCCGTGGCCTTCTTGACGTCGCGCTTGCTGGTGGCGGCCCGCTTGCGCGGCTGCGGACGCGCCTGCAAGCCCAGCTTGACCAGCACCGGCTGCAGGCGCACCTCGACCTCGGCGCTCAACGGCTGCACCTGGCCGCGCAGCGCCGCGGCGCCCTCGCGCACACTGCTCTCGGCCTCGTCGGCCAGTTGCGTGGCCAGCGCCTTGAGCGTCGCCGCGCCCTGCGCGGCATCGGCGGCGGCCGCCAGTGCGCGCTTGCGGGTCAGCGCGACCACACCCAGCCCGGCCAGCCACAGGTGCCGCGGGTTCAGCCGATCCGGCCGCAGCGCGGAAGTGGAACGCTTCTTGGTCGCCATCGCACGATCTCCAGAAGGGCCGGCAGTGGCCCCGATGCGCGCCATGCTGGCGCCGGTGGCTTGAGCAAACACACTATCCACGACCACCCTTGCCACGCGCCTGCGCCCGCGCCATGCTCGGCGCGGACGCCGTGGCCCGGCGCCGCACAGGGAGATCCGCATGGCAGCAAAATCGGGCGCGTGGGCGCCGTTTCCATACGACGCCAAGGCCTACGCCTACGCCGGCGATGCGCTGAAGAAGGCCTGGCCCAAGCTGCACGCCGGCGACAGGGAACCCTACCCGGATCCGGCACGCGCGCAGGCGCTGCTGGATGCCGCCGGCAAGGCCGGCAAGGGCCACGACGCGCAGACCCTCTCGGCCGCGTTGATCGAGGCCTGGCGGGCCTTCCACCACGGGCAGTTCCAGCAGGCCTACGAGGCCGGCAAGGCGCTGGGCGTGTTCGGCGCCTCGGTCGCGGTCAAGGCGATCGGCATCCATGCCGGCTATCTGGTCGACGACGAAAAAGAGCAGTTGCAGCGGCTGCAGCAGGCCGCGGCGCTGGCCGAGGCGGCGATCGCGGCGCTGCCGGACGAGGCCAACAGCCACTACCGCCACGCCTTCGCGCTGGGCCGCTACAGCCAGGGATTGAGCATCGTCAAGGCGCTCAAGCAGGGCATCGCCAGCAAGGTGCGCACGTCGCTGGAAGCGGCGCTGGAGCTGGAGCCCAAGCATGCCGAGGCGCACATGGCGCTGGCGCTGTACCACGCCGAGATCATCGGCAAGGTCGGCGCGATGATCGGCGGCCTCACCTACGGGGCCAAGGCCGCGACCGCCGAACAGCACATCCAGCAAGCGCTGAAACTAGTGCCGGATGCCCCGATCGCCCACGTCGAACACGCCAACGTGCTGCTGTTGCTGCATGGGGACAAACGCGAGGACGCTGCCGCTGCGGCCTTCGAGCAAGCCGCCAAGCTCAAGCCGCGCGATGCGATGGAAGCCCTGGACGCGGCGTTCGCGCGCGACCAGTTGGAGTAGGCGCCGGCGCGACCTGGGCGTATCTCGATCCTATTGCGTAGGAGAGGCTTCAGCCGCGACAGACCTTCCCGTGAACGCCTGTCGCGGCTGAAGCCGCTCCTACGACAAATCACACACACGTAACCGGACGCACCGCGACGGGCGTAATCGGCGGCAGGAGGGCAATCACGCCCTTCCCGCCTCCGCCACGCCCCGCCGCCGCGACGCCGCATCGCGACCTCGCAGCGGCAGCCCGCATCAGCCTGCCGGCGGCAGCGCATAGGCGATCACGTAGTCGCCGCGCTTGGTCTCCATGAAGTGATGGCCGGCGGCGACGATGACCAGGTACTCGCGGCCGCCGACCGCGTACACCATCGGCGTGGCCTGGCCGCCGGCCGGCAGCTTGGCCTGCCACAGGGTCTTGCCGCTGGCCAGGTCGATCGCGCGGATCATGTCGTCGGTGGCCGCGGCGATGAAGATCAGGCCGCTGGCGCTGACCACGGCGCCGCCGTTGTTGGGCGTGCCGATCTCGATCGGCAAGCCGGAGTGGATGCCGAACGGGCCGTTGCCGCGCGCACTGCCGAACGGACGGTCCCACAGGGTCTTGCCGCTGGCCAGGTCGATCGCACGGATGCCGCCGTACGGCGGCTGCTTGCACAGCAGCCCGGTGAACGGCAGGCGCCAGCCGGCGTTGACGTTGATCGCGTACGGCGTGCCGGCCTGCGGATCGCCGGCGCCCTCGGCGCCGCCGCTGTCGCCGCGCACCTGGTCGCGCGGCGCCCAGCCCATCTTGTCGGCCTTGGCCCGCGGCACCAGCAGGTTGTAGTTGGGCATGTCGTTGTAGTTGGCGACGATCACACCCCGCCGCGGATCCACCGCCACGCTGCCCCAGTCCGAGCCGCCGTTGTAGCCGGGGTACTCGATCGAATGGCGGTCGGCTTCCGGCGGCGTGTAGATGCCCTTGTAGCTGGCGCTGCGGAACTGGATGCGGCACACCAGTTGGTCGATCGGGGTCATGCCCCACATGTCGCGCTCGGTCAGGTCGCGCTTGCGCAGCGAGTGGTAGAGCGAGAACGGCTGGGTCTTGGCGCGGCGCTGCGGCTCCACGCCGCCGCCCGGCACCGCGCGTTCCTCGACCCCGACCAGCGGCTTGCCGGTGCGCCGGTCGAGCACGTACAGCTCGCCCTGCTTGCTCGGCAGCAGCACCGCCGGCACGGTCGTGCCGTCGTGCGGGAAATCCAGCAACGTCGGTTGCGACCCCAGGTCGTAGTCCCACACGTCGATGTGGGTGGTCTGGAAATTCCACACCGGCTTGCCGGTGGTGACGTCCAGCGCGACCAGCGAGGTCGCATAGCGGTCTTCCTGCGGGGTGCGCGAACTGCTCCAGTAGTCGGCCGAGGAATTGCCCATCGGCAGGTAGACGTAGCCGAGCTGTTCGTCGCCGGCCGCGCTGGTCCACATGTTGGGCGTACCACGGGTCCAGGTCTGCCCCGGCGGCGGCGCGCCGGCCCAGTCCGGATGGGTCATGTCCCAGGCCCAGCGCAGTGCGCCGGTCACCGCATCGAAGCCCTGGATCACGCCCGACGGTTCGTAGCGCTTCTGTCCATCCAGCACCTGGTGGCCGGTGACGACGACCCCGCGCACGATGGTCGGCGGCGAATTGATCGAGACATAGCCGGGCGGCGTGGAGCCCATGCCGACGGTGATATCGACCTGGCCGTGCTGGCCGAAGTCCTCGCAGGGCTTTCCGTCGGCCGCATCGACCGCGATCAGGCGTCCGTCCAAAGTGCCTTCGATGATGCGCTGGCGGCAGGCCGTCGACGCCGTGGCCTGGGCGTCGGGCACCGCGTAATAGCTGACGCCGCGGCAGGCGGCGGTATACGGGATCGCCTTGTCCGCCACCTTGGGATCGTAGCGCCAGCGTTCGCGGCCGCTGCGCGCGTCCAGCGCGATCATCTGGTTGCGTGCGCTGCACAGATACAGGCTGTCGCCGATCTTCAGCGGCGTGGTTTCCGCGCCCCAGCGCTTGTCCGGCAGGTCGCCGGTGCGGAAGGTCCAGGCGGTACGCAACTGCGCCACGTTGTCCGGAGCGATCTGCCGCAACGGCGTGTAGCGGCTGCCGGCGTTGTCGCGGCCGTAGGCGGCCCAGTCGGCATCGGCAGGCGCGTCGGCCGGCTGCGCGCCGGTGCGCGGCGTCGCCAGCGCCGCGGCCATGCCGGCTGCATGCGCCAGCGTGCCGTCGGCCTCGGTCACGCCGTACGGCAGGAACGCCAGCGCGAACGCGCCGACGAACACCAGCGCCAGCACCACCGCGAGCGAGCGCGACAGCGTGCGCGAGAACGGCCGGTCCAGCCGCGGCAGCAGCAACGCCAGCAGCAACGCCAGGAACACCATCAGGCCCATGCGCGGCACCCAGCGCCAATAGTCGGTACCCGATTCCCATGCCGCCCACAGCAGCGACAGCAGGAAGGTCGCGGCGAACCACAGTGCGCCGCTGCGCCGGCCGCGCCACAGCTGCACGCCGGAGATCGCCAGGCCGAGGCCGGCGACCAAGTAGTACCAGGAGCCGCCCAGCGCCAGCAGCCAGGCGCCGCCAATCGTCAGCACTGCGCCGATCAGCGCGCAGACACCGCCGAGCAACCGCAGCGGCCAGCCGCCACGACGCTCGGTTCGTTCGAATTCGTTCATTGCCATTCCTCGCAGGACACGGCCACGCGGAACATCCGCCGTGGCAGCGGCGCGTGCGCGCCGCCTCGCGTTTATCCCAGGCCGCGAGTGAACATCACGCGTTTCCAGGCGACACACAGTGACACGCAATCTTGCGGTCTTCGTGATCCGGCGCCGACCTGGGCATCACACGGCATGTGCAGTGGAGAGCAGCGATTGCCCGAGTACATGGCGGCAGGCGATGTGGCGCGGCGGCGGAATGCGCGACTGTCGTGGCACCGCCGCCGGCGTGCCCGCGCAGCAGGTCGCCCGCATCGTCAATGGTCATTCCGAAAACGACGACGCCGGCGCGAGGCCGGCGTCGTCGTTCGCTCAGGCGTGGATCACGCCTGCGGCGGTGCTGCCTCGCCAGCGCCTTCGGCGGCGCCCTCCTCGCCCGGCAACCCGTCTTCCTCGACCAGCGAGCCGTCCAGGCGTTCCACCGCCTGCAGCTTCTCGCCCTTGGACAGGCGGATCAGGGTCACGCCCTGGGTGTTGCGGCCGACGCGGGAGATCTCCGAGGCGCGGGTGCGCACCAGGGTGCCGCCGTCGGAGATCAGCAGCACTTCGTCGCGGGTGCTCAGCAGCACCGCACCGACCAGCTTGCCGTTGCGCTCGCTGGTCTGGATGCCGATGACGCCCTGGGTGCCGCGGCCCTTGCGCGGATATTCGCCCAGCGGGGTGCGCTTGCCGTAGCCGTTCTCGGTCGCGGTGAGGATGTAGGCATCGGCCTCGTCGCCGTTGCGCGCCTCGGCATCGGCCTCGGTGTCCGCCGCGGTGTCGACGTCGTCGGCGTCCTCGTCCTGGCCCACGGCCGGCTCGGCCACGATCAGGCTGACCACGTACTCGCTCTTGGCCAGGCGGATGCCGCGCACGCCACGGCTGCTGCGCCCGGTCGGCTTGACCCCGCCGCGGCTCTTGCGCCGCGCGCCGCGGGCGTCGTCGCCCTCCTCGCCCGCGGCCTCGTCGTCGGCCACGGCGCCGTCGTCGGCACCGGCCTCGTCGACGGCCACATCATCGGCCTCGTCGTCCTTGGGCCGCTCGGAGAAGCGCACGGTCTTGCCGTTGGAGGCGAACAGCAGCACGTCGCGCTCGCCGTCGGTGAGCGCCACGCCGACCAGCGCGTCGCCCTCGTCGAGGTTGATCGCGATCTTGCCGATCTTGCGCTGGAACGCGAACTCGCTCAGCGGGGTCTTCTTGACCATGCCGTTGCGGGTGGCGAAGAACACGTAGCGGCCTTCGGCGTACTCGCGCACCGGCAGCACCGCCTGCACGCGCTCGCCGTTCTCCAGCGGAATCCAGTTGACGATCGGGCGGCCGCGCGCATTCGGCCCGGCCTCCGGCAACTGGTGCACCGGCAGCCAGAACACCTTGCCGCTGCTGGTGAAGGTCAGCAGCGTGTCGTGGGTGTTGACCAGCCACAGCTGGTCGATGAAATCCTCTTCCTTGGTCGCCGCCGCGCTGCGGCCGCGGCCGCCACGCCTCTGCGCGCGGTAGGCGCTGACCGGCTGGCGCTTGGCGTAGCCGGCATGCGACAGGGTCACCACCACGTCTTCCGGCGCGATCAGGTCGAGGATGTCCAGGTCCTCTTCGCTGTGGCGGATCTCGGTGCGGCGCGCATCGCCGTATTCCTCGCGGATGTTGACCAGCTCCTCGCGGATCACCTGCAGCAGCACGTCCGGGTTTTCCAGGATGCGGATCAGCCCGGCGATCGCCTCCAGCAACTGCTTGTATTCCTCGGTCAGGCGCTCCTGCTCCAGGCCGGTCAGGCGGTGCAGGCGCATTTCCAGGATCTGCGTGGCCTGCACTTCGGTCAGCTGGTAGCCGCCGCCGACCAGGCCGACGCCGCTGGGCAGGTCTTCCGGGCGCGAGGCCTCGGCGCCGGCCGCATTGAGCAGCGCGCCGACCAGGCCCGGTTGCCAGGTCTTGGCCAGCATGCGCTCGCGCGCCTCGTTCGGGTTCGCCGAGGTCTTGATCAGCTCGATCATCTCGTCGATGTTGGCGAGCGCGACGGTCAGGCCTTCGAGAATGTGCGCGCGGGCGCGCGCCTTGCGCAGTTCGAAGATGGTGCGGCGGGTGACCACTTCGCGGCGGTGGCGGACGAACGCCTCCAGCATCTGCTTGAGGTTCATCAACTGCGGGCGGCCGTCGACCAGCGCCACCATGTTGATGCCGAACACCGACTCCATCTGGGTCTGCTGGTACAGGTTGTTCAGCACCACGTCGGCGGCTTCGCCGCGCTTGACCTCGATGTAGATGCGCATGCCGTCCTTGTCGGACTCGTCGCGCAGTTCGCTGATGCCCTCGAGCTTCTTTTCCTTGACCAGCTCGGCGATCTTCTCGATCAGCCGCGCCTTGTTGACCTGGTACGGGATCTCGGTGACCACGATCGCTTCGCGGCCGTTGTCCTGGATCTCGATCTCGGCCTTGGCGCGCATGCGCACGCGGCCGCGGCCGGTGCGGTAGCCGGCGACGATGCCGGTGGTGCCATTGACGATGCCCGCGGTCGGGAAATCCGGGCCCGGGATATGCTCCATCAGGCCGTCGACGTCGATCTGCGGGTTGTCGATCAGCGCCAGGCAGGCGTTGATCGACTCGGTCAGGTTGTGCGGCGGGATGTTGGTGGCCATGCCCACCGCGATGCCGGCCGAGCCGTTGACCAGCAGGCTCGGGAAGCGCGTCGGCATCACCGACGGTTCCTGTTCCTTCTCGTCGTAGTTGGGCTGGAAATCGACGGTTTCCTTGTCGATGTCGGCCATCATTTCGTGCGCGAGCCGCGACATGCGCGCCTCGGTGTAACGCATCGCCGCCGCGGAGTCGCCGTCGACCGAGCCGAAGTTGCCCTGCCCGTCCACCATCATGTAGCGCAGCGAGAACGGCTGCGCCATGCGCACCAGGGTGTCGTACACCGACTGGTCGCCGTGCGGGTGGTACTTACCGATGACGTCGCCGACGATACGCGCCGACTTGTAGTAGGGCTTGTTGCTGTGCGCGCCCAACTCGTTCATCGCGAACAACACGCGGCGATGCACCGGCTTGAGGCCGTCGCGCGCATCCGGGAGGGCACGCCCCACGATCACGCTCATGGCGTAATCGAGGTAGCTCTTGCGCATCTCGTCTTCCAGGTTGACCTGGATGATTTCCTTGGCGGATTCTGCCATTCGGGTTCCGTAAGTCTGGTGGCGGATCGACCACGACGCCGGTCCGCGACAGGCGGGCCCGCCGCGGCCGCACGCCTAGGGCGCACGGCGGTCGATCGAACCGCCGGATTCTATCATGACGGGCGCCCGATTGCCCGGTTTTGCCGGCGCGAACAAGCACTTGCGCGCCTTCGGCAGCGCCCGTCGGGCGCCGCCGCAGTGCCCCGGCTCAGCCGCCGAAGGCGGCGCGCATGCGCGGCAGGTCGGGATGCTCGATCACCCCGCGCTCGGTGACGATGGCGTCGATCAGGTCCGCCGGGGTCACGTCGAACACCGGATTCCAGGCGGCGATGCCGTCAGCCACGGTGCGGGTGCCGCCGACGCCGAACAGCTCGCCCGGATCGCGCTGCTCGATCTCGATCTGCGCGCCGTCGGCGGTGTCCATGTCTACCGTGGACGACGGCGCCACCACCATGAACCTGACGCCGTGGTGGCGTGCGGCGATCGCCAGCTGGTAGGTGCCGATCTTGTTGGCGGTGTCGCCATTGGCGCAGATGCGGTCGGCGCCGACGATCACCCATTGCACCGCGCCGGTCTTCATCAGGTGCGAGGCGGCCGAATCGGCGATCAGGGTGGCGTCGATGCCGTCCTGCTGCAGTTCCCACACGGTCAGCCGCGCGCCCTGCAGCCAGGGCCGGGTCTCGCCGGCGAACACCTTGGCGATGCGCTGCTGGGCGACGCCGGCGCGGATCACGCCCAGCGCGGTGCCGAAGCCGGCGGTGGCCAGCGAGCCGGTGTTGCAATGGGTCAGCACGCCGCTGCCGGGCGCGATCAGGCCGGCGCCGAGCGCGCCCATGTGCCGGTTGGCGGCCAAGTCCTCCTCGGCGATCGCCTGCGCCTCGCGCTCCAGCACCGAGCGCCAGTCGCTGCCGGCCGCGCCAAGGGCGGTGCGCATGCGCGCCAGCGCCCAGGCCAGGTTGACCGCGGTCGGCCGCGCGGCATTGAGCCGTTGCAGGGCCGGCTCCAGCTTCAGCAGCGCCTCGGCGCCGTCTTCGGCCTGCACCTCGCGCGCGGCAAGCACGGTGCCCCAGCCGGCGGCGATGCCGATCGCCGGCGCGCCGCGCACGGCCAGGGCATGGATCGCCGCGGCGACCTGGTCGCTGTCGCTGCAGCGCACGTGTTCCACCGCGAACGGCAGCTTGCGCTGGTCCAGCAGTTCCAGCGCGTCGCCGGTCCACAGGATCGGGCGGATATGGTCGTAGCGGGCGTAATCGATATCGAGGGCGGCGTTCATCGCCCTATTGTAAACGCCGGCGATTGCGGATTGAGGACGCCGCGCGGCGTCGCAGCGCCGCGCCAGCGCTCAGTTGACGCTGAACTCGGCGCGACAGCCCTTGTCGACCCAGATACCGTCACGGTCCCAGCCCCAGCTGTCGTTCTGCACGCAAGGCGCGCCGGACAACTGCCGGCGCAGTTGCACATGGTCCTGGACACTGACCCCGCAGCGGCGCCGCGCCTTGCCCTTGGATTCGCACAGCACCGGCCGCGGCCCGGCGGGAAACCCGGACCCGTCGGCGGCACCGATCTCGAACTCGCCGCGGCAGCCGCGCGCGACCCAGATTTCGTTGCGGCGCACGCCCCAGCTGCGCTCCTCGCGGCACGGCACCGACGACAGCTGCCGCATCAACCGCACCGGCGCCCCGCGCAGCATCACGGGACAGCTTTCCAGGCGCCCATCGGATTCGCAGCGCAGCACGCGGCGCATCGCGCTGCGCGGCGCCTCCACCGGATTGGGACGGAATTCGGCGCGACAGCCCAGGGTGACCCACACGCCGGTGGCGTCAGAACCCCACTCGCTGCCGCGGATGCAGTCGTTGTCGGAGAGTTGCCGCACCAGTTGCACGCCCTGGTCGGTGGACATCGGACAGTGCACCCAGGTCATGTCGCGCGACTCGCAGCGCACTACCGCGGCATCGTACGCATCGGCGTCCTGCGCCGGCGACGGCATCGGCCACACGCTTGCCGCCAACCCCAGCCAACACCAGCCACCGAGCCCGTACGCCCACTTCATGCTTGGCTCTGCCCCTATGCCTAGAACCTGAACAACGAAGACCTGCTGGCGCGCGGCGTGCGCATGCCGAGCCCGATCAAACCATCATCGGTGTGGACAACGCAACAAGACGCCGCGAAAACACGTGACGGCCGGTTCAGGCATGCGCGAAATCGTAGGCGAGCACGTCCCCGATCTGCGCGGTGCCGCGCATCGCCATCAGCAGCCGATCTACACCCACCGCCACGCCGGCGCAATCGGGCAGCGCCGGCAGCGCCTGCAGCAGGCGTTCGTCCAGCGGCGGCAGCACCGCGCCGCGCGCCTGGCGCAGCGCGTGGTCGCGCAGGAAACGCCGGCGCTGCTCGGCGGCATCGTTGAGCTCGTGGTAGCCGTTGGCCAGTTCGTAGCTGCCCAGGTACAGCTCGAAGCGCTCGGCCACCGGCGGGTCGCCGTCGCGCACGCGCGCCAGCGCGCACTGGCTGGCTGGCCAGTCGTGGACCACGGTGAGGCGGTCGACCGGGAACGCCGGCTGCAGGCGGTGGGTCATCAGCAGGTCCAACCAGTCGTCGCGACCAAGACCGTCGGCATCGATGCGGATCTCGCGCAAGGGCTGCTGCAGCGCTTGCAGCGGCGCGGCGAACGGATCCAGGCCCACGCCCTGCAGGAACAGCTCTCGGTAGCTGAGCACCTGCAGCGCGGCGCTGCGCCCGACCAGCGCCAGCGCCGTGCGCACCAGTTCCACGGTTTCCTCGATCAATTGCCGGTGATCCCAGCCGACCCGATACCACTCGAGCATGGTGAACTCGGGATTGTGGCGGCCGCCGGCCTCGCCGTTGCGGAACACCCGCCCCAGTTCGTAGCAATCGCCGATGCCCGCGGCGAGCAGCCGCTTCAGCGGGTACTCGGGCGAGGTGCGCAGCCAGCGCAGCGCCGGACCGGCGTCGACATGGCCGCTGAAGCGGGTCTGGAAGCTGTCGATGTTCGGCTCGGTGTTGCCGGCCGCAGACAGCATCGGCGTTTCCACTTCCAGCACGCCGCGCGCGGCGAAGAAGCCGCGGATGGCGGCATTGAGCCGGGCGCGCAATTGCAGGGCGGACAGCAGGTCCATCACTGCGCGATGTCGAGCCGGCGGCTCAGTTGGTCGCGCGCATCGTCGCGGTAGCCCAGGCCCAGGTACAGGCGCTTGGCGGCGGCGTTGTGGTGGTTGACCTCCATCCGCAGCACATCCACGCCCAGCGCGCGGGCGCGCGCCTCGACCAGTGCCACCGCGCGCCGTCCCCAGCCGCGGCCGCGCGCGGCCGGGCCCAGATACAGCTCGTCGAGCAGCAGATAGCGCCCGCCCAGTTCGACGCTGAAGCACGCGGTGACCAGCGCATAGCCGACCACCGCGTCGTCCGGCGCCAGCCACAGCAGCGCCTCGCCCAGTGCCGGCTGCGCCAGCAGCGCCTGCAGGCCGCGCGTCACCCGCTCGGCGTCGAACGCGATGCCGTCCTCGGCGTAGAACGCCTGCAGCATCGCCAGCAAGGTCGGCTGGTCGGCAACGCCGGCGGTGCGCCAGCGCAGTTCGTCCTGCACCGTGCCTAGCGCACTCATGCGCCCTGTTCCTGCGTTTGCAGGAACGCCAGCAGCTGCGCCTCGTCCCACACCGCCACGCCCAGCTCCTGCGCCTTGTCTAGCTTGGAACCGGCGGCCTCGCCGGCGACCACGAACGCGGTCTTCTTCGACACGCTGCCGGCCACCTTGGCGCCCAGCGCCTCCAGGCGTGCCTTGGCCTCGTCGCGGGTCAGCGCGGTCAGCGTGCCGGTCAGCACCGCGGTCTGCCCGTCCAGCGGGCCGGCGCGGCGCTGGGTCTGCGCCGGCGCGGCGTCGAGCAGTCGTTGCATGGCTGCCTCGGCCTCCAGCAAAGCCTGCTTCTGCGCCGGATCGGCCAGGTACGCGGCCAGGTTGGCGGCGCCGGCCGTGGACAGGCCGGCCCCGGTCCAGCCACTTTCGTTGGCGCGCAGCAACGCGTCCAACGTGCCGTAGGTGGCGGCCAGGCGCTGCGCGCTCTTGCCGCCGAGCTTGTCCACCGGCAGCGTGCCGAGCAGATGCGCCAGATCCAGGCGCTCGCGCAGTTCCGCCGGCGGCGCGCCCTCGTCGGAAAAGCGAATGCCGGCGGCGATCAGCGCATCGACCACCGCGGCGTTGCCGGGCTGCTCGAAGAACGTGGCGATCGCGCGCGCCACCTCGCCGCCGATGTCCGGCAAGGCCTGCAACAGCACCGCGGGGGTGCTGCGCACGAACGTCAGCGACCCCAGCCAGTAGGCAAGCGCCTTGGCCGTGGTCTCGCCCAGGTGCGGAATGCCCAGCGCGAACAGGAAGCGCGGCAGGGTCGTGGCGCGGCTGGCGTCGATGCCGGCGACCAGGTTCTCCGCCCACTTGGTCGCCAGCTTGCCGCCCAGGTCCACTGCCAGGTGCGCGCGCAGGAAGTCGGCGCGCCGCCACTGGGCGGCCTCGTCCTCCAACGCGTCGCGGCCGGCCGCATCCAGCGCCAGCGCGCCCTTGCTGTCCTCCAGCGCCTGCAGCAGGTCGGCGGCAGTGGCCGCGTCCAGCGCGGTCTTCATCCGCACCAGATCCTCCACGCTCAAGGCGTACAGGTCGGCCAGCGACTGCACGAAGCCGAACTCGACCAGGGCATCGGCCTGGCGCTCGCCCAGGCCTTCGATGTCCATGGCGCGGCGCGAGGCGAAGTGCCGCACGGCCTCCTTGCGCTGCGCCGCACAGGCCAGGCCGCCGCTGCAACGCCAGGCCACCGCGTCCTCTTCCTTGACCAGTTCCGAACCACACACCGGGCAGGTCGCCGGCATCGTCCACGGCGCGGTGCCCGGCGGACGCCGTTCCTCGATCACCCGCACCACTTCCGGGATCACGTCGCCGGCACGGCGCACGATCACGGTGTCGCCCTCGCGCACATCCAGCCGCGCGATCTGGTCGGCATTGTGCAAGGTGGCGTTGGTGACGGTGACCCCGGCGACCTGCACCGGCTCCAGCCGCGCCACAGGGGTGACCGCGCCGGTGCGGCCGATCTGCACCTCGATCGCGCGCAGCACGGTGGATTGCTCCTGCGCCGGGAACTTGTGCGCCAGCGCCCAGCGAGGCGCGCGCGAGACGAAGCCCATGGCCTGTTGCTGGTCGTAGTCGTCGAGCTTGTAGACCACGCCGTCGATGTCGTACGGCAAGGTGTCGCGGGCGGCGCCGATGCGGCGGAAATAGGCGATCAGGCCATCGAAGCCGGTGGCGGTATCCGCCTCCGGGGCGACGGGGAAGCCGTAGTCGCGCAGCAGTTGCAGGGTCTGCGAGTGGGTTTCGGGCAGTTCCAGGCCGCGCACCTCGCCCACCGAGTAGGCGAAGAACGCCAGCGGCCGGCGCCGGGTCACCGCCGGATCGAGCTGACGCAGCGAGCCGGCGGCGCCATTGCGCGGGTTGGCCAACAGCTTTTCGTTGCGCTCCAGCGCCTGCGCGTTCCACGCGGCGAAGGCGGCGCGCGGCATGTAGATCTCGCCGCGCACTTCCAGCACCGCCGGCGGCGGCGCGCCGAGGTCGCGCAGCTTCAGCGGCACCGAACGCACCTGGCGCAGGTTGGCGGTGACGTCCTCGCCGGTGCTGCCGTCGCCGCGGGTGGCGCCCTGCACGAACACGCCATCCTCGTAGCGCAGGCTGATCGCCAGGCCATCGAGCTTCGGCTCCACCGAGAACACCGGCGCGGCCAGCTCGAGTTCGCGCTCGATGCGGCGTTCGAAATCGGCGACCTCGGCGAAGCGCGTACGGTCGTCGGCGTCCTCGGGCACACCCGGGGTTTCGAAGGCATTGGCCAGCGAGAGCATCGGGATCGCGTGGCGCACTTCGGGAAAGCCGCCATCCGGGCGCGCACCGACCTTGCGTGTGGGCGAATCCGCGCTGGCCAACTCCGGGTGAGCGGCTTCCAGCGCCTCCAACTCGCGCATCAGCGCGTCGTACTCGGCATCGGGAATCGACGCATCGTCGAGCACGTAGTAGCGGTGGTTGGCGTCGTCGATGCGCTGGCGCAAGTCGGCGACACGCTGCTGGGGATCGGGGGTGACGGTCATGCGCAGCGAAAAGGCGGGTAACGGAGAGGGGGCGATAGTAGCTGGAAGGCGGGGATGGGGGAGTCGGCTTGACGGCCGGACGGCCGGGATTGGGGATTGGGGATTCGCAAGAGCCCGAGCTCGGACTTCTGGTGTCGGCGGCGGTCGGACCCTCATCCGCCCCTGCGGGGCACCTTCCCCCAAGAAGGGGGCCATGGTCCCGAGGGGAGAAGGGAGAAGCCAAAGCCACTCTCCCATCGGGAGAGGGGTTGGGGTGAGGGTCCGGAGCGCGAAGCGCCTCGCCGATCTGACATTGCGAGGCTACGCCCGTACCCTCATCCGCCCCTGCGGGGCACCTTCCCCCAAGAAGGGGGCCATGGTCCCGGCGGGAGAAGGGAAAGCCGAAAGCCCCTCTCCCATCGGGAGAGGGGTTGGGGTGAGGATACGGAGCGCGCAGCGCCTGCACCGATCTGGCAGTGCGTGGCTTCGCCCGTACCCTCATCCGCCCCTGCGGGGCACCTTCTCCCGAGGGGAGAAGGGAAACGCCGAAGCCCCTCTCCCGCCGGGAGAGGGGTTGGGGTGAGGGTACGGGGCGCGCAGCGCCATCGACGTCACCACCCGGCTTTTGCCAATCCCCAATCCCCAATCCCCAATCCCGGCCGCAAGCCCATCCCGAAATCCCAAATCCCGAATCCGGGCCCCTCACTCCCTTGCCGCGCCATTAACACCTCGTTAACGTGACCTCCCCCGCCCGCTCTGGAGAGCCACGTGTCGCTACCGGTCTCGCGCCGTTCCTTCCTGTCCCTGGCCACCTCCGGTCTGGCGCTCGGTGCCGTGGGCCTGGCCCCCGTTGCCGAGGCGGCGCGGCGCAAGGCAGCCGTCGCCGCAACCGCGACACCCGGCGTGGCGCCGGCCGCCGGCACGGTCTACCTCAACTTCAACGAATGCCCGCTGGGTCCGGCGCCCGCCGCGCTGGCAGCCGCACAGGCGATCCTGCCGCGCAGCGGGCGCTATCTGTTCGAGCTGTCGGACGAGCTGATCGCCGCTTTTGTCGGTCAGCAGCGCCTGCCGACCGACCACGTGGCGGTGTATCCCGGCTCCAGCGAGCCGCTCGCGCGCGCCGCGCGTGCCTTCACCTCGCCGCGCGCCGGCGTGGTGGTGGCCGATCCGACCTTCGAGGCGGTCGCCGACGTGGCCGCCGCGCACGGCGCGCCGGTGCGACGGGTGCCGCTGCGCGCCGACGGCGCGCACGACGTCAAGGCCATGGCCAGCGTCGATCCGAATGCCGGCCTGATCTACCTGTGCAATCCGAACAACCCGACCGGTTCGATCACCAAGCGCGCCGACATCGAATGGTTGCTGGCCAACAAGCCTGCCTCCAGCGTGCTGCTGGTCGACGAGGCCTACCTGCACTACAGCGAGGAGCCGTCGGTCATCGACCTGATCGGCCAGCGCCAGGACCTGCTGGTGCTGCGCACCTTCTCCAAGCTGTACGGCATGGCCGGGCTGCGCCTGGGCCTGGCGGTGGCCGCGCCGGGGCTGCAGACCAAGCTGGCCGCGTTCGGCGAGAATCCGGTGTCGGTGCCTGCGCTGGCCGCCGGCATCGCCAGCCTGCAGGACCTGCAACTGGTGCCGACCCGCCGCGCCGAGAACGCGCGCATTCGCGACGCCACCATGGCCTGGTTGCAGAGCAAGGGCTACAAATGCCTGCCGTCGCAGGCCAACTGCTTCATGGTCGACGTCAAGCGCGACGGCGCCGCGTTCGCCGCGGCGATGGCCAAGCAAGGCGTGATCGTCGGCCGCAGCTGGCCGATCTGGCCGAAGCTGGTCCGCGTGACCGTCGGCACCGAAGCGGAGATGCTGCGGTTTCGGGAGGCGTTTGGGAAGGCGCGCAAGTAGCTTGGGGGCCGGGAATCGGGAATGAGGAATCGGGAATCGTAAAAGCGGGTTATCGTGCGGCTGAGGCGTGGCTGGTTTTGCCCTGGCATTCCCGTGCCCGGTTCACGATTCGCCAGGTCTGGCGTAGCGCTCCAGGAGTGGTGAGTCGGTACTGGGTGCTATCAAGAGAAAAGCCAGCGGTCTCAGTGGCCTCGACGGCGGTCGTACCCTCATCCGCCCCTCCGGGGCACCTTCCCCCAAGAAGGGGGCCATGGTCCCGAGGGGAGAAGGGAAAAGCTCGCATCGCGGTCAGCACCAGGAAATCGCTTTTACGATTCCCCATTCCCGTTTCCCTATTCCCGGCACCACGCTACCAGCGCGGCGCCTTCGTCAACGGCGGTGCCTGATGCTGGCGGTCGTAGGCGCGCAGGTCGTCGCGGATGTGGGCGATGCGCTGGCGGCCCAGGGCGTTGCGGCTGTCGTCCAGGACCACGCCGTCGAGCAGTTCGCCCATGCGCTGTACGGTCGGCAGCATCTTCTCCCAGGCGTCGAGCGCGGTCATCGGCGCCGGCAACGTCAGGAAGAAGGCGATCGCCGGGGTCTCCATCTCGCGGATGTGCGCCATGTCGAAGCTGCCCGGCTTCATGATGCTGGCCATGCTGAAGATCGGGCCGCGCTCGGGATGCCCTTCCACCAAGCGATGGAACACGTTCATGTGGCCGAAGGTCAGGCCGGTCTTCTCCGCCGCCACCACGATGTCCTCGCCGCGCAGTACCTGCCCGGCGCGGGCGGCGACGTACAGCGAGACGATCTTGTCGAAATCCTGGCTCGGGCGCTTGCCGAGTTCGGCGCCGGGCGCCTCCGCGGCGGGCAGGCCCAGTTCGGGCTGGCGCGCGTCGCCGTCGACACCATCGGCGGCCAGCGCGTCATCGCCGACCGCCGGGGCGGCGTCGCCCAGCGAGGGTTCGCGGCGCGGCGCGGCCGGATCGGCCGGCTCCACGCGCCGGCCCTGGCTCGGTTTCTTGGGGCGGCCGAACAGGAAGATCGCCGCAATCAACAGCAAGCCGGCGGCGAGGATGCCGATGCGTAGCATTGCCATGTCGGACATTCAGGGGTTACTCCGGCAAGGGTGCACAGGGGGAAAATAGCTGCCTGATGCGCACGACGTCTGCCCGTACAGCGACAGCGCCTCGACGCGCATCACGCCCTTTAGCATGTCACGTCAGGCCGCGCCCGCCAAACGCGCGGCCTCCTCCAGGTCCACGCTGACCAGGCGGCTGACGCCCGGTTCGCGCATGGTGACGCCGCTGAGCTGGTGCGCCGCCTCCATCGTCGCCTTGTTGTGGCTGACGAACAGGAACTGCACCTTCTCGCTCATTTCCTTGACCATCGCCGCCAGGCGGCCGACGTTGGCCTCGTCCAGCGGCGCGTCGACCTCGTCGAGCAGGCAGAACGGCGCCGGGTTGAGCTGGAAGATCGCGAACACCAGCGCCACCGCGGTCATCGCCTTCTCGCCGCCGGACAGCAGCGAGATGCTGGACACGCGCTTGCCGGGGGGCCGCGCCATGATCGCCACGCCGGTGTCCAGCAGGTCCTCGCCGGTCAGTTCCAGGTAGGCGTGGCCGCCGCCGAACAGGCGCGGATACAGCGCCTGCACGCCGGAGTTGACCCGGTCGAAGGTGTCCTTGAAGCGACCACGGGTTTCGCGGTCGATCTTGCGGATGGCGTCTTCCAGGGTCTCTAGTGCGGTATTGAGGTCGACGTCCTGCGCTTCCAGGTATTCGGCGCGCTGCGCGGCCTCGCCGTACTCGCTGATCGCCGCCAGGTTGACCGGCTCCAGCCGGCGCATGCGCGCGTCGATCTGCTGCACCGCCTGCTCCCACTCGGCGGGGTCGGCATGTTCGGGCAGGCCGTTGATCACATCCTCGAGCGCGAAGCCGGCCTTGACCACCGCCGCCGACAGCTGCTCGGCGCTGAGCACCAGCGCCTGCTGGTCGAGCCGGCGCTGGGCGATGCGTTCGCGCTGCGCCAGCGCCTGCTCGTCGCGCTGCTGGCGGGTCTGTTCCAGACCGCGCAGTTCGTTGTCGATGCCATCCAGCAGCGTGCGCGCCTCGCCGAGCGCGCGGTCGGTGCGCACGCGCTCGCTGAGCGCGGCCTGGTGCTCGGCCTCCAGCGCCAGCACCGGCGAGTCGCCCTCGTTCAACTGCGCGCTGAGTTCGCCCAGGCGCGCGTCCAGCTGCCCGCGCTGGTTGCCCATGCGCTCCAGTGCCTGACTCAGCGAGGCGATCTGGGTGCGCTGCGACTCCAGGGTCAGGGCCAGCGCGTGCGAGGCTTCGCGCACCCGCCGCGCGGCGTCGCGGGCCAGGTCGCGCGCCTCGGTGAGCTGGCGACGCTCGCTTTCCAGCGCATGCCGCACCGATTCCAGGTCGCCCATGCTGGTGACCGCGTCCTCCAGCTTGGAGCGCGCCTCGCGCGCCTGCTCGCGGCTGCTGTCCAGGGTCTCCAGCAGTTGCGCGACCTCCAGCTCGATGCGCTCGATGCGGGTGCGCGCGGCGTCGACCTTGCCTTGCTGACTCTGCAACTGTCCGGCCAGTTCGGAGGCGCTGCGGTGCGCCTGGTACAGCTGGCGCTGCGCGTCCTCGCGCTGCTGCTCGCCGGCGAGCAACTGCGCGCGCATCTCGCCGAGGCGGTGTTCCAGGTCGGCCTCGCGCTCCTGCAGCGTCTCGATCTGGCCGCGCAGGCTCTGGATCTCGCGCTCGCGCAGCAGCGCGCCCTGCTTGGCCGCGCCGGAGCGCGACACGCGCAGCCAACCTTGGCCCAGGCGCGCGCCGTCGCGGGTGACGATGGAGTCGCCCTCGCCCAGCTGCGGCAGCAGCGCGCGCGCCGCACTCAAATCCTCGGCCGCGTGCAGCCGCGCCAACAGCCGGCGGATCGCGATCGGCCCCTGCACTTTGGCCGCCAGCGAGGTCGGCGCGAAGGTCTCGGCCGCCTCCTCGCCGCTGACCAGGGCGATGCGGCCTTCGCCGAGTTCGCCCAGCGCGTCGACCAGTTGTTCCGGCGCCTCCACCAGCACGCCTTCGATCAACTGCCCGAGCGCGCCTTCGACCGCGTTCTCCCAGCCGCTCTCGACGTTGAGCCGTTCGCCGACGCGCGCCGCCGAATCCAGCCCGCGCGCCTGCAGCCAGGCCACCGCCGCGCCCTGCTCCTGGCCGAGTGCGGCCTGCTGCAGGGTTTCCAGCGACGACAGCCGGCCGCGCGCGGCCTGCGCCTGCTTGCGCACGTCGGCCAGTTCGGCCTGCGCGCTGCGCTGCTGGTCCTGCAGCGCCGCCACCGCCTGCTTGCGCGCCTCGACCTGCTCGGTCAGGCCGTCCAGCGCGGCGCGCTGGGTCTCGTGCTGCAGTTCCAGTTGCGCGAACGCCTCGGCCAGCGCGTCCAGGTCCAGCCCGGCGCGCTCGGCCAGCAGCGCCTCGCGGCGGCGCTCGGCCTCCAGCGACTGCCGGTCCAGGTAATCGACGCGGGTGCGCTCCACTTCGCCGGCGCGCGAAGCTTCGGCGGTGTTGCGCTGATGCGATTCCCAGCGCTGCTGCCAGTCGGCCAGGCGCGCCTCGGCCTCGCGCAGCGCTTCCTGCTTGTATTCGTTGTCTTCCTGCAGCTGCTCCAGCTGCGGGCCGGCCACGTCCACCGATTCGCGCAACAGCGCCAGCTTGGCTTCGTCGGTGCCGATGTGCTGCCCAAGCTCGGCCAGCGCCAGTTGCGCCTCGTCGCGCGCCTTGTGCAGGCGCTGCGACAGGTCGCGCTGGTGCTGGATCTGCTGTTCGATCCGGGCCAGGGTGCTGCCGACCTTGTAGACCTCGGCCTGCGCGGTGCTCAGCGCCTCGGCGGCCTCCTCGCGGCGCACGCGGCCGGTCTCGATGCGCGCTTCGGCATCGCGCTGCTCGGCGATCAATTGCTGCAGGCGCGTCTCTTCCTGGCCCAGCGCCTCGCGCAGGCCCTGCAGGCGCCCGTCCAGGCCGCGGTATTCCAGCGCCTTCCACTGCGCGTCCTTGATCCGCCGTTCCTCCTGCAGCGCCTGGTACTGCTCGGCCTGGCGCGCCTGGCGCTTGAGGTGCTCGAGCTGCTTGCCGATCTCCTCGCGCAGGTCGCCCAGGCGCTCCAGGTTCTCGCGGGTGTGGCGGATGCGGGTCTCGGTCTCCTTGCGCCGCTCCTTGTACTTGGAGATGCCGGCGGCCTCCTCCAGGTACACGCGCAGGTCCTCCGGACGCGCCTCGATGATCTGGCTGATCATGCCCTGCTCGATGATCGAGTAGCTGCGCGGGCCCAGGCCGGTGCCCAGGAACAGGTCGGTGATGTCGCGGCGCCGGCACTTGGTGCCGTTGAGGTAGTAGCTGCTGCTGCCGTCGCGGCTGACCTGGCGCTTGACCGAGATCTCGTTGAACGAGGCGTACTCGCCGGCGATGGTGTGGTCGGTGTTGTCGAAGATCAGTTCCACCGTGGCCTGCGACACCGGCTTGCGCGCCGAGGAACCGGAGAAGATCACGTCCGTCAGCGAATCGCCGCGCAGTCGGCTGGCCGAGCTTTCGCCCATCACCCAGCGCACCGCGTCGATGATGTTCGACTTGCCGCAGCCGTTCGGACCGACGATGCCGGTCATGTTGGTCGGCAGGTGCAGCGTGGTCGGATCGACGAAGGACTTGAAACCGGACAGCTTGATCGTGGAAAGGCGCATGGGACAAAGGATTCCAGTGCCAGCGCGGTGGCCGCGGCACCTCTGGTGTTCCGGGAAGAATCCATGCGCAAGCCATTGATCGCCAAGGACAGCAGGCTTGCGGCACGGCAGTCGCCGACGAGTATAGCCGGCCACGCGGGAAAGCCGGCTGCAAGCCCCGCGGCGTGGCGTACCGCGCAGCGGCGGCGCGGTACGCCAGTAGGCTCAGTCCGGCAGCCGTTGCAAGGCCAGTTGCCGGACCCGCCCGCTGCTCATCCGCAGCCCCTGCGCATGCCCTTGCGCGTCGCGCAGCAGACGCAGGTTCCAGCCCTCGCCGCGGAAGGTGTCCAGGCCGGTCGGCTGCAGTTGCGTGCGTTGGCCACGCGGATCGACCCACAGCAGATGCCCATCCTCCACACGCAGGGCGATGTCCAGCGCCAGTTCGGCGCTGCGATAACGTCCGGCAGCAGCAGCCAACGCGGCCGCGTCCGGCTGCCAGGACGGCGCTGGCTGCAGGCGCGCCGGCCGGTTGCCGGGGCGCTCGACCTGCAGTGCCACGATGGCGCCGGCACGGTCGCGTTCGACCTGCAGGAGCCGGCCGTCGTCGGCACGCAGGCGATCCGGCGCCATCGGCGCGTAGCGGCGCTCGCCCAGGCGCAGCAGGCCGCTCTCGCGGCGCAGCTCGACGATGCCGTCGCTGGCGAGATTGCGGTAGCGCCCGGGCAGGTCGTCGGCCAGCGCCACGACCGGGGCAGTCGCGGCCGGCGACGCTGCGGCCGGCGGCATGAACAGTGCGGCGAGTTGCGGCCCCAGCGCTTCGGTATCGATCGATCCGGCGTTGCATAGCATGGCGATGGACAGGTGCAGCGACGGCAGCCTCCCCAACCACGCGTGATAGGCGGCGGTGGCGCCGGCGTGGCTGAGTGCGGCAACGCCATTCACCGGCTCCAGTTCCAGCCCGAGGCCGTACGCGACCGGTGTGCCGTCGACCAGCGCCCCGGGTTCGGCCATGCGCGCACGCCAGCCACCACCCACGTCCAGCGCCGCATTCCAGCGCTGCAGGTCGCCGACGGTGGTCAGCAGGCCGCCGGGGCCGATCACCTGTTCGAAGGGCATGTCCAGCCGCCATTGCCCTGCGTCGTCGTGCGCATAGGCCTGGGCACGGCCCGGGACCACGCTGCGGTAGTCGCTGCGCCAGCGCGTCCGGCGCATGCCCAGCGGCGCGAACAGCAACCGCTGCGACAGGGCCTGCAGGGAATCGCCGCCGGCGCGCTCGGCGACCCGCGCGGCCAGCAGGTAGTTGGAATTGCTGTACAGGTACTCGCTGCCGGGCGCGAAGTTCAATTCACGCTGCGCTGCCAGCAGCGCCAACACGTCGTCCATGGTGTAGGCGCGGGTACCGCGCGGCCAGCCGCTGAGCGCCACCAGGTCCGACCATTCGCGAATGCCGCTGGTGTGGTGCAGGAGCATCGAGACACGGATCGGCTGGTACAGCGGCGGCAGTTCCGGCAGCCAGCGGCGCACGCTGTCGTCCAGCGACAGCGCGCCGCGCTCGGCCAGTTGCGCCAGGAGCGCGCCGACCACCTGCTTGGACACCGAACCGGCCTCGAACACCGTGTCGAACGCGATCGGGCTGCGGGTCTCCAGATCGGCCAAGCCGTAGCGGCGCATCGCCAGCGGCACGCCAGCGCGGCGCACGTCGACCACGCAGCCGGGGCTGTCGGGGCGATCCACCGCGGCGAACAGCCGGTCCAGTGCGGCACTGGACGCGGCAGCGGACGGCGGCGACACGGCTGCCGCCAACAACAGGACAGGAACCAGCATGGGCGACCTCCGTCGCGATCAGGGAGGTCCCAGGCTGCCGTCCAGCGCCGCTGGCGGCGCCTCATCGGCCGTCGCTGCGGTCGCCTGGCGGCTTTTGAGACGCCAGGCCGAGGGCGACAGGCCGCCATGCGCGCGGAAGGCGCGGTTGAAGCTGGCCTTGGAGGCGAAGCCGTGGTCCAGGGCCAGGGCCAGCAACTCGCGGCGCTCCTGCGGATCGGCCAGCGCCCGCTGCACCGCGGCCACGCGCATCGCATTGATGGTGGCGTTGAAGTGGGCGCCGGCGTCGCGCAGCGCGCGCGACAGGCTGCGTTCGGACGTGCCCAGGCGCCGCGCCACCTCGCCCAGGGTCAGCCCTTCCTCGCGCCACCAGCCGGCGGCCTCGATCCGGGCGATCCAGCGCTCGGCGCGGACCGCGGCAGCGGCGCTCGCAGACACCGGATCCAATGCCGGCGCGGTCTCGGACAGCGCCTCGCCCTGCCCGCCGGACGCGTGCTCGGGCGGCGGCGCGGATGCCGCCTCCTGCGGTTTCGGCCCGGCGAAGCCGGCGTGCTTCCAGCCGAGCAGGCCGAGCAGATAGGCCAGCACGCAGGCGCCGAGCATCAGCGGGGTGCGCGCGGCGTAGCCGAGCCGCGTCACCGCCAGGCTCCAGGCCAGCAGCCCCAGTGCCGCCATCAGCAGCACCGCGAACAGCGCCAGCATCGCCCGCAACCAGTCCAGCCGCCAGGCGTCGCGGTCGGCGAAGTGCGCGTCCAGCCAGGCCTGATAACGCTGTTGCCGACGCCAGGCCAGGACCAGATACGGCAACGCCAGCACCAGGATCGCGGCCGTGCCCAGCGGCTCCACCCAGGCCAGGTGCGCACCGCTGTACCAGTTCCACTTCTGCGGCATCGGCAACAGGAAACAGATCGCCTGGTACAGCCACTGCAAGGCGGCCGGCAGCAGGTGCCAACGCCAGCGCGCCGGCAGCGGCCCGGTCATCGCGGTCACGTAGAGCCAAAGCAGCGGCGCCAGGCCGGCGGAGAGGTCCAGCGGCAAAAAGCTCAGGGCCGGATGGCGGTCGTAGGCTCCGGCGTAGCCGAGCAGGTAGATCGACAGGCGCGTAGCCACGATCAGCAACATGCCGGCCAGCAGCCGGTTGGCGAGGCGATTCTGCCGCTGCCAGCCCAGCAAGACCGCCAGCAGCAAGGCGTTGAGGGTTCCGAGCGCGAACAGGACGGTCATGCGCCGATCATCGCGCCGGCCCCGCAGCCCGGCAATGTGCCGCCACCACGCGGCGGTGCGCGCCACAAACGCAACGGGCGCCCGAAGGCGCCCGTGCGTCGTTTCCGATGGCGCCGGAGGGCGCGATCAGGCGTCGGCTTCGACCACGACCTTGACCGTGGTTTCCACGTCGGCGTGCAGGCGCACCAGCACCTCGTACTCGCCGATGTTGCGGAACGCGCCTTCGCCCAGCACCACTTCGCCCTTCTCCAGCGGCATGCCGGCGGCGGTGAAGGCCTCGGCGATGTCGCGCGGGCCGACCGAGCCGTACAGCTTGCCTTCGGTGGAGGCGTTGGCCTTGACGGTCACGCTGGCGCCTTCCAGCTTGGCGGCGCGGGCTTCGGCGTCGTCGTGGATCGACTTGGCCTTGGCTTCGTACTCGGCGCGCTTGGCTTCGAACTCGGCGATGTTGGCGGCGGTGGCCGGCACGGCCTTGCCCTGCGGCACCAGGTAGTTGCGGCCATAGCCCGGCTTGACGTCGACCTTGTCGCCGAGGCCGCCCAGGTTGGTCACTTTCTGCAGAAGAATCAGTTGCATGGTCTTGCTCCGTTATTCGTTAGCGTCGGCACGCGGCCGCCGCAACGGGTGCTGTCCGAATAGGAGAAGCCGGGATTGGGGATTGGGGCGTCGGGATTGCGCCCGATCGACACCGCACTTTTCTAATCGCCAGACTTCGGTGGAATGCCCGCACCGGAGGGTGCGGGCCGTATCGCTCCGGGAGGCCCGGAATTAAACGTCGTGGTTGTCCGTGTACGGGATCAGCGCCAGGAAACGCGCGCGCTTGACCGCCGTGGCCAGCTGACGCTGGTACTTGGACTTGGTGCCGGTCACGCGGCTCGGCACGATCTTGCCGTTCTCGGTGAGGTACTGGCGCAGGGTGTTGAGATCCTTGTAGTCGATCTCCTTGACGCCCTCGGCGGTGAACTTGCAGAACTTGCGACGACGGAAGAACTTGGACATGAGCGTGCTCCTTAGGCGGCTTCGGCGGCGTCGCCGTCGGTTTCGGTGGCGGCGGCGGGCGCATCGCCCTCTTCGTCGTCGCGACGACGGCGCTCACCGCGCTCGGGCTTGTCGGCCTTCTCGTCCTTGCTCTTCATGATCAGCGACTGCTCGGTGTCGGCGCCATCGCGCTTGATCACCAGGTGGCGCAGCACCGCGTCGTTGAAGCGGAAGCTCTCGACCAGCTCGCTCAGCACGGCCTGGTCCACTTCGATGTTCAGCATGACGTAGTGGGCCTTCACCAGGTTCTGGATCGGGTACGCCAGCTGGCGGCGGCCCCAGTCTTCCAGACGGTGGATGGTGCCCTTGCCGTTCTCGACCAGCGACTTGTAGCGCTCGATCATGGCCGGGACCTGCTCGCTCTGATCCGGGTGGACCAGGAACACGATTTCGTAATGACGACTCATGGTGTGTACCTTTCGGATGTGGCCTTGCGGCCGGACAGCCCCCCGCGGTGCGACGGCGGTGGGGCAAGGACTCCTGCCGGGAAGGCAGGAAGCCGCACATTATGACCGAGATGCCCGGTCACCGACAAGCCAACCGTCCCCGGTGCGGGACACGAACGCCATGGCAGTGCACGAAGTCAATCGAATCAACGACTTGGATCAGCTCATAACCACATGCAGGCGATGCTGACTGCCCTGCAGGCAGCGGAACAGTCACGCGACCGTCGGCAATACACCAGGGACACAGAGACTGCGGGGCGTCGCCGGCGCAGTAGAACAGCCCCTAGTAGCGCCATGCGCGGGTTTCTCCGCAGCCGTCGCAGACGCCGTGTTCCTGCGCGACGCCCAGCGCATAGGCGTTGGGGTGATGCAGAACTCAGGCAGTTGCATGCGACAACCGGGGCGCCCTGCCCCGCGTCCTCCACGAGGAGGCCACGCAGCCGCAGCGGCGACGCTCAGGGCGCGCCGGCGTGCGCGGCGTCGGTGGTGAAGCTCTCGCCGCAGCCGCACTCGGCGGTGGCGTTGGGATTGCGGAACACGAAGGTCTCGCCCAGGCCCTGCTTGGCGAAGTCGATCTCGGTGCCGTCCACCAGCGGCAGGCTGGTCGCATCGACGTAGATGCGCACGCCGTCCTGCTCGAACACCGCATCGTCCGCACGCGCCTCGCGCGCCAGGTCGGTGACGTGACCCCAACCCGAACAACCGGTGCGCTCGACGCCGAAGCGCAATCCCAGGGCGCCGGGCGTCTGCGCGACGAAGCGCTGCACGCGGGCGTGGGCGATGGGGGTGAGACGGATGGCCATGACGAACTCCGGCGACTGCGAACGGACATTATAGGAAGGACGGCGGCCGATCGCCGCATGCCTCGCAAGCGCCGCGCTCCAGCCAGTACACTTGCCCCTTCCATATCGAGTCGCTGCGGCGAGGATTCAAGTCATGACGGTGGTGAGCGTTGCACATGCGCTGGCCGGGAAGATCCCGGAAGGCGGCGAAGTCACGGTGCGGGGATGGGTGCGCACGCTGCGCGGATCTGCCGGACTGGCTTTCATCAACGTGACCGACGGCTCCTGCTTCGCCCCGATCCAGGTGGTGGCGACCGACGCGCTGCCCAACTTCGACGAGGTCAAGCGGCTCACCGGCAGCTGCTCGCTGATCGCCAAGGGCGTGCTGGTGAAGTCGCAGGGCAAGGGCCAGTCGTACGAGATCCAGGCCAGCGCGGTCGAGGTGGTGGGCTGGGTCGAGGACCCGCTGACCTACCCGATCCAGCCCAAGCCGATGTCGCCGGAGTTCCTGCGCGAGGTCGCGCACCTGCGCCCGCGCACCAACCTGTTCGGCGCGGTGACGCGTATCCGCAACTGCCTGGCGCAGGCGGTGCACCGCTATTTCCACCAGAACGGCTACAACTGGATCAGCACGCCGATCATCACCACCTCCGACGCCGAAGGCGCCGGGCAGATGTTCCGCGTCTCCACCCTGGACATGGCCAACCTGCCGCGCGACGCGCAGGGCCAGGTCGACTTCGGCCGCGACTTCTTCGGCAAGGAGACCTTCCTGACCGTGTCCGGCCAGCTCAACGTCGAGGCCTACTGCCTGGCGCTGAGCAAGGTCTACACCTTCGGCCCGACCTTCCGCGCCGAGAACAGCCACACTACCCGCCACCTGGCCGAGTTCTGGATGATCGAGCCGGAGATCGCCTTCGCCGACCTGGCCGAGGACGCGCGCGTGGCCGAGGACTTCCTCAAGTACCTGTTCCGCGCGGTGCTGGACGAGCGCGCCGACGACCTGGCGTTCATCGCCGAACGCGTCGACAAGACCGCGATCAGCAAGCTGGAGACCTTCATCAACTCGCCGTTCGAGCGCATCGAGTACGGCGATGCGATCGGCCTGCTGCAGAAGTCCGGGCAGAAGTTCGAGTTCCCGGTGGAATGGGGCCTGGACCTGCAGACCGAGCACGAGCGCTGGCTGACCGAGCAGCACGTCGGCCGTCCGGTGGTGGTGACCAACTACCCCGAGCACATCAAGGCCTTCTACATGCGCCTGAACGATGACGGCAAGACCGTCGCGGCGATGGACGTGCTGGCGCCGGGCATCGGCGAGATCATCGGCGGCAGCCAGCGCGAGGAGCGCCTGGACGTGCTCGACGCGCGCATGCTGCAGTTCGGCCTGGATCCGCAGCACTACGGCTGGTACCGCGATTTCCGCCGCTACGGCACGGTGCCGCACGCCGGCTTCGGCCTGGGCTTCGAGCGCCTGGTGGTCTACGTGTGCGGGCTGAGCAACATCCGCGACGCCATCCCCTACCCGCGCGCGCCGGGCAGCGCCGAGTTCTGAGGCGAGCCGGGGAGCGCACGCCATGATCCTGTTCTTCGCGCTGTGCTTCGTCGGCGTGGCGATCGCCGGCGCCAGCGCGTTCCTGATCTTCTGGCCGCTGACCCTGGTGCACATCCGCGACCGCCATCCGCCGCTGGTGGCGGCGTTCGGGCCGGGCGCCTTCCTCAAGCCGGTCGCGCTCGGCTGGCTGCTGGCGCGGCGCTACCGCCCGCTCGGCGACCGCGGGCTGTCCGGCCTGGCGACACCGGCCTGGCTGTCGCTGATGACCATCTTCTTCGGCCTGGGCATGGCCGCCCTGCTCTGGCTGCTTTCCCTGGTGATTCCATGACTTCAGATTCTCCCGCCCACGATCAGTGGTACCTGGCCAGCCTAGGCCGCCTGCTGGTGTGGGCGCGCCTGCGCGTGCGCGACGCCGGCACCGCCGAGGTGCTGGACAGCGACGGCAATACCCTCAGCTACGACAGCGAGGACACCGCCCGCGCGGCGCTGTTCGACGCCGAGTTCGTCGCCTTCGATGGCCTGGACGAGGACGATGCGCGGACGCGCGGCTTCTCGCTGGGCGAGGTGTCGCCGCCGCAGGCCGACGACGATGCCGGCCTGCGCGGGCGCATGACCCAGACCCTGGGCGCGCGCGCCTGATCCGGCGATGCACGTTCCGCCCGCCTTCGCCGAAAGCGACCTGGGCGCGCTCGATGCGCTGATCGCGGACAACCCGTTCGCCACCCTGGTCACCGTCGCCGATGGCCTGCCCTGCGCCACGCCGTTGCCGGTGCTGTACCGGCGCGACGGTGAACGCATCCTGGTCGAAGGCCATTGGTCGCGCGCCAACCCGCAGGCGCGGCACGCCGGGCCGGCCTTGCTGATCGTGCACGGCCCGCACGCCTACGTTTCGCCAAGCTGGTACCCGGACAAGGAAGCGATGGCGCGGGTGCCGACCTGGAACTACGCCACTGCGCACCTGCACGGGCAGTTGCACCCTAGCGACGACGAAGCGCTGCTGGCCGATGTGGTGGCGCGGCTGAGCGAACGCCATGAGCGCGCGCTGGGCAGCGAGTGGCGCTACGAGCCGGACAACGACGCGCACCGGCGCCAGTTGCGCGGCATCGTCGGTTTCCGTTTCCAGGTCGAGCGGGTCGAGCTGAAGTTCAAACTCAGCCAGAACCATCCGCCGGCGAACCAGGCTGCGGTGCGCGAGGCGCTGCAGGCCCAGGCGAACTCCGGTGCGCAAGCCGTCGCGGCGCTGATGCACGTGCGACGCCCGGACTGATCCCACGTCGCCACGCAGCGGCTGACGGGACCTCGCACCGTCGCCACCCGGCTGCGCCGCCGCGGCGTGCGCCGCCTCACCCGCAGCGGCTGGCCGGCCCCTGGCGGTCGTGCTCGGCACGACGCGCACTGGCCCTGCCGCCTTCCAGCGGCGACAGGCCTTCGCGGATCGCATAGCGCGTCAGTTGCGCGATGCTCTGCATGCCCAGCTTGAGCATGATGTGCTCGCGATGGGTGCCGATGGTCTTGACGCTGATGTGCAGGCGCGCGGCGATCTCCTTGGTCGACAGCCCCTCGGACAGCAACTGCACGATCTCGCGTTCGCGCGAGGTCAGCAGCGTGTAGGCCGAGACCGCGTCGCCGGGCGGACAGCGGTACTCGCTGACCAGCGACTGCGACAGCTGCGGGCTGATGTACAGCTGGTCGTTGCCGACCTGCTGGATCGCGCGCAGCAATTCGTGGAAGGTGCTGTTGCGCGCCAGGTAGCCCTTGGCGCCGGCATCGATGACCGCGCGCACGTTGGCCGCGGCGTCGGAGGCGGCAATGCAGATCGCCTTGCTGCGCGGGCTGCGCTGCAACAGCCGGCGGGTGGCCTCGATGCCGTTGAGGCCAGGCAGCATCACGTCCATCAGCACGACATCCGGCTGCCGTCGGGTCACCAGTTGCACGCACTCCAATCCGTCGACCGCGTGGCCGACCACCTCGATGCCCGACGTATTGTTCAACAGGGCGACCATGCCCTCCAGCACGATGCTGCGTTCGGCGGCAATCACGATACGTGTGTTCATTCTCTACCTGTGTTCGCAATGGATCTCCAACGCGCGACCGCGCGGTAACCCGCGTCCCATGCAGCGCGACGCGCCCCTTTTCTTCAACCGATGCGACAGCGCTGAACCCGCGCTTGCGTTGCGCCCCCAGCTTGTCACGCTGCGCGATGGCAGCCATCGGGTTCAGGCTGATATGGGCGAGCAGGACGGCTGAAATTGTGCGAATTACCGCATTCGTCCAGTTTCGTAGACAGAATCTCGTGCTAGCGCGCTCGGCCTGTGACGCAGACCGAAGTCCTGCGTCGCGATCGATGCTGAGGGCGCGCGCGGTGCGGACGCCACGCGACTGCCATCCGGGCACGTCCAACGCCCGGCTTCGCCGCGCGACACGAGGTCTGATGGAGCGGCGCGCGTCCCGTCCTGCGGGATCCGCCACGATGGAGCTTCCCGGCCACGCCAGTCGCAGCCGCACGCCGTTCCTGCGTGTGGGTCCGGTTCGCGAGGAGAGGCGCGCTTCAGTCGGACGACGCTGACGGCGGCGGCAGCCGTGCGGCTTCCACCTGCAGCATCGCGCGGGCGAACTCGGCGAGACGTTGCTGGATCGCTGCCGGCGGCGTGCCCGCCTCGATCGACTGTTGCAACGCCATCAGTTGCGCGGCCAGTTCGCCCTGCCAGCGCATGCGCTCGGTGTCGTTGCTGGCGCGCTGCACCTCGAGCGAGGCCTGCGCCTGCGCCGAGGTGTCGCCGCGCACCAGCGTTTCCATGGCATCGACCAGGCGTTGCAGCAGGCGGTACACCGCCGTGGCGGAAAAGCCGCCCAGCATCGCCAGGGTCGGCTTGCCGAAGCTGCGCATGCTGCCGGTCTCGAACAGGTCCGGCGGCAGCACTTCGACCAGGATCAGGCCGGCGATCAGGCCCAGGATCATGCGCGCGCCATAGGAGGCGTCGTACTTGGGGTCGTAGCTGGCGTCGGCGACGTAGCGGTGCACCTGGAACAGCGAGGAGAACGAGGCGCCCAGGCCGGCGCAGAACAGCAGGAACAAGGCGTTCCACAGCAGCACGCTGCCGGACGAATCCAGGAATCCCAGGCGCACGTTGTCCGCGCTGACCTTGCTGGACAACGCCGTGGCCACCACCAGGAACAGGAACATCAGGGAGGTGGCAGTGAGCGCGCGCACCAGCGGCAGCGGGCCGAGCAGGGTCGCCCAGTGCGGGCGGCGGCGCTCGGCATCGAGCAGGAACACCGCCTGCGGCGTCGCCGGGCGGATCAGTTGCGCCAGCCGCCGATGGGTCACCGCCAGTTCGTGCGCGCGCACCTCGATGTCGCTGTCGCCGGCCGCGCCTTCCGATGAACCGACGCTCACCAGCACCGACAGGCGTGCGATCAGTTCCGGCGGCACCGCCAAGCCGTGCTCGAGCGCATAGCGGGCCATCGCTTCGCACTCGGCGAGCAACTGCGGCAGGATGCCCGGCGGCGGCAGCCGCGGCACGCCACTGTGGGCCGCGGTCAGCCGGCGCCGCAACGCGCCGGCCAGCATCTTGATCCAGACGTTCATTGCGCCACTCCTGGACGGAAACGGCGGCCGGCGCCCATGCGCCACGGATTACCGGCTGGCGGACACGCGCTTCAGCGGCACGAGTTGTGGGGACTTCCCGGCCTTGCCCGCGATCTGGAGACTGACGCCCCCGTCCGGCGTTGCACGCAAGACCAGCCGGCCGTCGCTCAGTTCCGCGCAGTGCCCCTTGTCGTTCATGTCCAGCGAATACACCGCCGCATCCGCGCGCATGCCAACGTAGCGCGCCTGCACCTTGCAGCCCCAGGGCGTGCCGTAGTGCAGTTCCACCGTGCGACTGCCTGGCGCCTGCGGGCTGGGAGAGACCGTCACCTCCAGGGTCGGCTTTTCGAGGATCTTTCCGCCAGAGTCCAGCCCCTGCCATGTGCCCGTCAGCGGACTGGGCCGACCAGGATCGGTGTGCAGCACCACCAGCAGGGCCTTGCCGTCGACGAACAGCCGCAGGTCGTCGCCACTGCGCTGCACGCGCAGCGGCTTGCCCATCAACTTGTCGCAGTAGGCTCCCCCGTTGATCGAGTCCAGAACGAAGCCCCCAGCCCGCTGCGGCTTGACCAGCGCGTTGCAGTTCAGCGGCGAGCCGAAGGCGAGCCTGGCCTGGCCGCTGTCCTGGACCAGGCGCAGCGCGACCAGATTCTCCGCACCGGGCGGTTGTGCCTCCAGCGTCAGGGTGCCGCTCCACTGGCCAGCCGGCAGCGCCTCGGCGTTGGCCGCCGCGTCCGGCTTGGCCGCAGTGGCCGCCTGCGGCGCGGCGCCGGCAGCGGATGGCAAGGCCAGGCACAGCGCCAGCCAAAGCGGGAAATGTGCAACACCACGCGAACGGATACGCATGCGACTCTCCTCTGGAAATACGAAAGGGAAACGAACGGTGCGGTCAGTGCAGGCCGAGCCAGACCAGCGCCACCACGACCGCCGCCAGCAACAGGGCCGCAAGCAGCCACAGCCCCCGCCGTCGACGCCGGCGCAAGCGCTGCGCGCGGGCCAGCGAGCGCAGGTCGATGTGCAGCTCTCGGCACCATAGGTCGGTGTCGTGCCGCGACAGCAGGAAGCCGTGTCTACGCATGTGCCGTCTCCTGGTCTGGGTCGTGCGGGGTGGCCGGTTCGGACAGGTGCCACAGCTTCAGCTGCTGCCCGTCGAACAGCACCTCGCCGACCGGGGTATGGGTACCGCGGAACAGGATCTGCAGGCGGTGGCCGGGACGTCGCGGCCTTCGCGGCGACACCTGCAGCAGCAGGCGCGGCGCCTCGTCCGGCATCTCCACCACTTCCAGTTCCACATCGAAGGACAGGGCCAGTTCGCCGATCTGCGGCAGTTGCCACGCACGCAGTTCCCACAGCGGGATCTGCAATGCCGGCGGCTCGGCCTCCTCGGTCACCACCTGCACGGTCTCCGCCGCGCCGAAGCACGCGCGCAGTGCCCGCTCGTGGCGCGCCCGGCAGCGCCGCTGCGCATCCAGCAAGGCCGCCGACAGTCCCTGCAGCAGCAGGTCGAAGTCGCAACGCAGCCCGGCCATCAGTCGTCCTTCAGCCAGCCGGGCTTGCGCGGGAAGCCCACGTGGTAGCACAGCCACTGCATCACCACCTGGTGCTCGCCGATCTGCAGCACGGCGAAATTCTTCTCGGTGCCGATGATCGCGCCCTTGGGCGAATCGCTCAGACACCGGTTGAGCAGAGCCCGCGCCGCTTCGATCTGCTCGGGCGTTTGCATCTGCGTCGGGTTGTCGCTACCGACCACGACCCGCTTGACGAACTTGACTTCAGTGAGGTCGAACATGGTTGACGAGTCCCCCGACGAGATGGTTCAACGGATCGCTAGCGGATTACGGGGTGACCGCAACCGGCTTGCCGACCTTGCGCGGGGCGACCGCGGTCTGCAGGATGTCCAGCACCCGCGCCAGGCCTTCCGGCGGCCCCTTGTCCGCGGCATGCACCGAGACGTGGTACTTGGCCGAGTTGTCCGAGCTGCGCGTGTTCTCCTTGCTCGTGGCCACCGAGCCCTGGATGTGCACCTTGGCCTTGAACAGGCCGAAGCCGTATTCCACGTCCGCCGACATCGACGCCGAGGCATCGGTCTTGGACTTTTCGGAGAAGGACGACTTCACTTCCATGTCGAAGGTGACGTCCACGGTCTGGATGCTCAGGCTGGGCACGTTGACGATGGCCAGCAGCGGCACTTCCAGCTCGACCTCTTCCTCGGCGATGCCGCCGGCCTTGTCCGGGTCGTCGACCGGCCGCTTGAAGCGGAAGCTGGCGGTGCGGGTCGCGCCGGTGCCCTGCGGATCCTTGGGATCGGTCGGCGGCAGGAAGCCGATGACGCGGATGAAATCGGCGGTGGCGCGGGCCAGCTTGACCTGCGCGTCGCAGGCCGCATCGAGCGGTCCGCCGATCAGGTCGCCCATGGGCAGACCCTTGAATTGACTTGACATGTTGACGAGTTCGTCAGCCATTGCAGTGACTCCTTAGTTGGTGGGATTGGTTACATCGTCCGTGCCCGCGACGTCCGGCTTGTCGGCCATGACCGTCTTGAACACGCCCTGCGTCTGCGCCAGATGGTTGAGCAATCTGGCCGCTCCGTCAGTCGGTTCGGTGCCTTCCACGCGCAATACGACGTGGACGGCACTCTGGCGCTGGCTCCGCGCGCTGGCGCTGGTATCCACGCGCACGCTGGAACGGGTGGCGGTGCGCTTGGCCTGCCAGGCCGCCTGCGGGCCGGGCGGTTCCGGCGCGAAGAAGCCGTCGGCGGACTGCAGGCCGCCGAGGTCGCCGAGCTGCGCATCGAAGCTGATCTCCACGTCCTTGATCCGCAGCACGTTGGTCGAGACCAGCGGCAGCAGCGGCGCGCGGTAGTAGTCCTCGTCGCCCTCGGCCGCCTGCGGGTGCTGCGACGGCAGGCGGATGATCACGCTCTTGGGCCGGTGGAACTCGTCGAAGTAGTCGCCGAGGTTGGCCATCTGGTGCTGCTCGATGCGGTCCTGCGCCTCGATCACCGCGCCGGCCAGCGCTTCGATCAGGTCGTTCAATGCGGTCGGTCCAGCCATGGTCGCTCCGGGAGAAGGAAGGCCGCCGTCGGCGACGGCGGCGGATCGGCGGCGCGCGCCGGGCGCGCTCGCTCAGCTCAGGTCAGCTCAGGTCAGATCGGGAAAGGAGTCGGTGCGCGCCAGCCAGCCCTTGAGGAACTTGCCCAGCGGCGGCTTGGCCGCGACCAGGCGCTGGTAGTAGTCGCGCCGGCCCTGCTTGTAGCGTGCGTACAGATCGCGCTGGTCGGCGGCCTTCAGCGCCGCCAGGGTGGCCGGGCCGAACTTGCCGTCCTCCGGCAGCTTCAGCGCCGGCGTCTGCGCGTTGAGCACGCGCTGCAGCAGCTTGATGGCGTTGTTGCCGGCGTTGACCTGGAAGTCGAACAGGATGTTGGCAAGCGGCTGCAGCGCGATCTCGTCGCCATGCACCGCATTCCAGTAGCAGGTCTTGTAGATCACCCCGGCCTGCGCGTCGGTGAGCGCACGCAGATTGTCCAGGGTCGGCTCCAGTTGCAGCAGGCTCTTGGCGTACAGGCGAAACGTGGCCAGGGTGACGCCCTTGTTGGTGGCACCGCCCGGGTCCACCGGATCGTTGACGAAGCCGCCCTCATGCTTGAGCAGGGTCGGAAAGAATGCGTTGAAGTCGGCCATGGGATCCTCCGCTGATGCCCGGTGTGGGCGTGGAGGAAGTCTGCGCAGCGGCCCGCATCGGCGGGATCGGCAAAAGCCCGATCCGGCAGCGCCTGCGCACTGAGCCGCCGCGCGTATCCGCAAGCCGGGCATGCAGGCGCTGCATCGGCGCGGACCGCGCGCCGGCCGCGGGCTTCTGGGATAATGGCCGGCAATGAGCAAAATCGCCGAACTCCTGCGCAACAATCGCGCCTGGTCCGATCGCATCAGTCGCGAAGACCCGGATTTCTTCAGCCGCCTGTCCAAACAGCAGACGCCGGAGTACCTGTGGATCGGCTGCTCCGATTCGCGGGTGCCGGCGAACCAGATCATCGACATGGCACCGGGCGAGGTATTCGTCCACCGCAACATCGCCAACGTGGTCGTGCACACCGACCTCAACTGCCTGTCGGTGATCCAGTTCGCGGTCGAGGTGCTGAAGGTGCGGCACATCCTGGTCGTGGGCCACTACGGCTGCGGCGGCGTGCACGCGGGCCTGACCCGCGCGCGGCTGGGCCTGGTCGACAACTGGATCCGCCACGTCACCGACGTGGCCGAGAAGCACGAGCAGTGCCTGCAGCAGGCCGGCGACCTCAACGTGCAGCATGCGCGCCTGTGCGAGCTCAACGTGCTCGAGCAGGTGGTCAACGTCAGCCGGACCTCGATCGTGCTCGACGCCTGGGCGCGCGGCCAGGAACTGACCGTGCACGGTTGGGTCTACAGCCTGCGCGACGGCCGCGTGCACGACCTGGGCATGGAACTGGACCGCATCGAGGATCTGGTTCCGCGCTACGACGCCGCCCTGGCGCGGATCGGCCAGGACCGCGAGGACCGCTGAGCGGTCCGCCGCTCCGTCCCTTTCCGCAAGGAACCCCCATGCTCCCCGGCCCGCTCAACCTGCACGCCTGGATCGACGCCCACCGCCACCTGCTCAAGCCGCCGGTGGGCAACAAGTGCCTGTATGCCGGCGACTTCATCGTCATGGTGGTCGGTGGGCCGAACGCGCGCAGCGACTACCACTACGACGAAGGCCCGGAGTGGTTCTACCAACTCGAAGGCGAGATGGTGCTGAAGATCCAGGAAGACGGCGCGGTGCGCGAGATCCCGATCCGCGCCGGCGAGACCTTCCTGCTGCCGCCCAAGGTGCCGCACTCGCCGCAGCGCGGACCCGACTCGGTCGGCCTGGTGATCGAGCGGCGACGCCTGCCACACGAGCAGGACGGCCTGCTGTGGTTCTGCGAGCGCTGCAACCACCTGCTGCACGAAGCCTACTTCCCGCTGCAGGACATCGAGACCGACTTCCCGCCGGTGTTCGCGCGCTTCTATGCCTCCGAAGCGCTGCGCACCTGCGCCCGCTGCGGCCACGTGCATCCGCTGCCGGCGGCCGCCGCGCCGTGATCGCCTGGCGCCCGCGCCATTCGGGACCGCAATGCTGCGCAGCCTGATCGCGCTCAAGCCGCGCGACGTGCCGGTGCGCGTGGCCCTGCGCAACACCGCCGCGGTGGTCGCGCCGCTGGCGCTGGGCGTGGCCGCCGGCCATGCCGAGCTGGGCCTGGCGGTGTCCACAGGCGCGCTCAACACCATGTTCTCCGACCAGCCCGGCCCGTACCGGGCGCGGATGCAGCGCATGCTGATGGCGGCGCTGGCGGCGGGCGTCGCCGCGCTGCTCGGCATGCTGATCGGCGCGCATACCGTGGCGCTGGCGCTGAGCGCGCTGCTGCTCGGCCTCGGCGGCGGCCTGCTGGTGGCGTTGGGCCCGGTGGCGGCGCGGGTCGGGCTGACCAGCATGATCCTGCTGGTGGTCAGTGCCGACGTGCGCCTGCCGCCGCTGCAGAGCGTGGGCGTGGCCACGCTGATCTTCGCCGGCGGCGTGCTGCAGATGCTGATGGCGCTGGCGGCCTGGCCGCTGCAGCGCTACCGTCCGGAGCGCTTCGCGCTGGCCGACCTGATGCGGCAACTGGCCGGCATCGCCCGCCAGCGGCCGAGCGCGACCGCGGCGCCGCCGGCCACCGAGGCGGTGCTGGAGGCGATGGTGATGCTGCACGGCGAACACCGCTCGCGTGGGCGTGCGGTGCAGGCGTTCCGGGTCATCGCCGAATTGTGCGAACGCGCGCGGCTGGAACTGCTGACCCTGGCCGACCTGCACGGACGCCTGGAGCCGGCATCGCCGGCGCGGCTGCCGATCGAACGCGTGCTCGAGCGCAGCGCGGTGGTGCTGGACCAGCTCGCGCACGCACTGGACAGCGCCGAGGACCCAGACGCGGCCACTGCGTCGATGACCGGATTCGACGATCTGGTGGACGCGCTGGCGCAGGTGCAGGCGCAGGCCGAGGACACGCGCGAGCGACGCCTGCTGCGCATCGCGGTGGCGCGCGCACAGGGCCTGGGCGGCCAGCTGCGCGCGCTGGCACGCAACGGCCGCTGGGCCAGCAGCCGCGGCGAGATCCAGGCCGAACTGGCCGAAGCGCAGTTGCCGGCGGCACTGCGCCCGCTGGCGCCGCTGCAGACCTTGCGGGCCAACCTGAATCTGTCTTCGGTGGCGTTCCGCCACGCGCTGCGCTGCGGGGTGTGCCTGGCGCTGGCGGTGCTGTTCACGCGCTGGCAGGCGATCCCGCACGGCTACTGGATCCCGATGACCACGGCGATCGTGCTCAAGCCGGATTTCGGCGGCACCCTCAGCTTCGGCGCGCTGCGCGTGGCCGGCACCTTCGCCGGGCTGCTGCTGGCCACCGTGCTGGCCCACTTCGTGATGGACGGGGCGGTGGTGCGGCTGCTGTTGCTGACCGTGTTCTGCCTGGGGTTCCGCCTGCTGACCCAGGTCAACTACGGGCTCGGCGTGGCATCGCTGACCGGCATGCTGGTGCTGTTGCTGTCGTTCGAGGGCATGGCCCCGGGCGAGGCGATCGGCGAGCGCATCCAGGCCACCGTGCTCGGCAGCGCACTGGCGCTGGCCGCCTACGCGCTGTGGCCGACCTGGGAACGCAAGCACATCCGCGCGATCCTGGCGCAGTTGCTGCTCGCCTACCGCGACCATCTCGACGCGGTGCTGGAAGGCCGCCTGCAGGCGCTGCCGGAGACCCGCGCGGCCTCGCGCACCGCGCGCACCAACGCGCAGGCCTCGATCGAACGCCTGCGCGGCGAACCACGGCGCAAGCGCAACCTGCGCGAACTCACCCTGGCCGAGTCGGTGCTGGCCAACGGCAACCGGCTGATCCGCGCCTCGCTGGCGCTGGAGGCGGTGCTGCGCGATGCGCCGCCACCGCCACCGCTGCCGGAACTGCAGCACTTCCGGCAGCAGGCGCATGCCGCGCTGACAGAACTGGCCGAGGGCCTGCGCAGCGGCACGCCGCCGCCGCAGGCCAGCCTGCGCGCGGACGAGCGGCGCCTGGCCGAGGCGTTGGCCGCGCAGGCGCAGGACGGCAGCGACGGCGGCGCCCTGTCCGCACTGGGCGACACCAGCGACCGCGTCGCCGACAGCATCGGCACCCTCACCCACCTGGTCCGCAGTGCGCTGCTGCCGGCGACCGCCGCCAACAAGGAACAACCAGCGGCGACTGCGCACCGCAGCGGGTGAAAACCGACGCGGCCTGCGCGCTCGGCAAGGCCCGCGCCGCAGCGCCCGCCCACGCCGCCCGGCAGTCACCTCACATCGTCCCGCACGCTCTAGACTCTCGCCCTGCTTCCCGGAACCCAATGCCGATGAACGAGATCCTGTCCCGCCAGCACGCCATCGCTCTCGACGCCGCCGATCCGCTGCGCGCCCTGCGCCAGGAGTTCCTGTTCCCGCAGCACCAGGGCGCCGACCAGGCCTATTTCGTCGGCAACTCGCTGGGCCTGCAGCCGCGCGGCGCGCGCGCCGCGGTGCAGGAGGTGCTGGACAAGTGGTCGTCGCTGGCGGTGGAAGGCCATTTCAACGGCGATACGCAGTGGATGACCTACCACGAACTGCTGGCCGCGCCGCTGGCGCGGCTGGTCGGCGCGCATCCGCACGAAGTGGTGGCGATGAACACGCTGACGGTGAACCTGCACCTGCTGATGGTCAGCTTCTACCGGCCCACCCGCGAGCGCCCGGCGATCCTGATCGAGGCCGGCGCGTTCCCCTCCGACCAGCACGCGGTGGCCTCGCAGATCCGCTTCCACGGCTTCGACCCGGCCACCGACCTGATCGAAGTGCAGCCCGACGGCGCCGACGGCACCGTGTCGCTGGCGGCGATCGAGCGCGCCATCGCCGAACACGGCCCGCGCCTGGCGTTGGTGCTGTGGCCGGGCGTGCAGTACCGCACCGGCCAGGCTTTCGACTTGGCCGCGGTGGCGCGGCTGGCGCGTGCGGCCGGCGCCGCGGTCGGCTTCGATCTGGCCCACGCCATCGGCAACGTGCCGCTGCACCTGCACGATGCCGCCCCGGACTTCGCGGTGTGGTGCCACTACAAATACCTCAACGCCGGCCCCGGCGCGGTCGCCGGCGCCTTCGTGCACGCGCGTCATGGCCACGGCGACACCCCGCGCTTCGCCGGCTGGTGGGGCCACGACAAGCGCACCCGCTTCCGCATGGCGCCCGAGTTCGTCGCCGCGCCCGGCGCCGACGGCTGGCAGCTGAGCAATCCGCCGATCCTGAGCATGGCGCCGCTGCGCGCCTCGCTGGACCTGTTCGAGCGCGCCGGGCCGGATGCGCTGCGGCAGAAGTCGCAGCAACTCACCGGCTACCTGGAGACGCTGATTCGCGCCCGCCTGGCCGATACCCTGCAGATCATCACCCCGTCCGACCCGGCGCAACGCGGCTGCCAGCTGTCGCTGCGCGTGGCCGGCGGCCGCGAGCGCGGCCGCGCCCTGTTCGAGTACCTGCAATCGGTCGGCGTGCTCGGCGACTGGCGCGAGCCGGACGTGATCCGGATCAGCCCGGTGCCACTGTACAACCGCTACCGCGACGTCTACCGCTTCGTCGAGGAAGTGGAAACCTGGGCCGGCGTCTGAGCCGCCTTCTTCGCGCGGCCAGCGGCCGCGTCTTCCGGACACCGCATTGAACGCATCCCCGCGCAGCATCACCCTGATCGGCGCCGGCCTGGCCGGCTCCCTGCTCGCCATCTTGCTCTCGCGCCAGGGCTGGCAGGTCACCGTCTACGAGCGCCGCGGCGACCCGCGCGTGCACGACTACGAGCGCGGCCGCTCGATCAACCTGGCCCTGGCCGAACGCGGCCTGCACGTGCTGCGCCAGGCCGGCGCCGATGTCGCAGTGATGGCCAAGGCGGTGATGATGCGCGGGCGCATGGTGCATTTCGCCGACGGCCAGCAGCAGCTGCAGCGCTATGGCCGCGACGACAGCGAGGTGATCTGGTCGGTACACCGCAACGATCTCAACATCACCCTGCTGCAACTGGCCGAGCAGGCCGGCGCGCGCATCCATTTCTACCGGCGCCTGCACACGGTGGATTTCGACGCCGGCTATGCGCGTTTCATCGACGACCGCGACGACCAGCCGCACGACATCCGCTTCGACAGCATGATCGGCGCCGACGGCGCCGGCTCGGCGCTGCGCGCGGCGATGCAGCGCAAGGCACCGATGGCCGAGCACATCGAGTTCCTCGACCACTCGTACAAGGAACTGGAGATCCCGCCCGGCGCCGACGGCGGCTTCCGCATCGAACCCAACGCGCTGCACATCTGGCCGCGCGGGCACTACATGTGCATCGCCCTGCCCAATCACGAAGGCACCTTCACCGTCACCCTGTTCCTGCCCAACAAGGGCGAGCCCAGCTTCGCCACCGTGCGCAACGGCGAGGAGGCGCTGGCGCTGTTCGCGCGCGATTTCGCCGATGCGCTGCCGCTGATGCCGCAACTGGCCGAGCATTGGGAGCAGCACCCGCCGGGCCTGCTCGGCACGCTGCGCCTGGAGCGCTGGCACCTGGGCGGCCGCGCGGTGCTGCTGGGCGACGCCGCGCACGCGATGGTGCCGTTCCACGGGCAAGGCATGAACTGCGCGTTCGAGGATTGCGCCGCGCTGGCCGCGCACCTGCGCCGCGAGCCGGACCTGGCGCGCGCCTATGCCGCCTTCGAGGCCGAGCGCAAGCCCAATGCCGGCGCGATCCAGCAGATGGCGCTGGAGAACTACGTGGAAATGCGCGACCGCGTCGGCGATGCGGGCTTCCTGCTGCAGCGCGAACTCGGCCAGGCGCTGCAGGCGCGGCACCCCACCCGCTTCGTGCCGCACTACACCATGGTCACCTTCCTGCGCACGCCGTACGCGCAGGCGCTGGAACGCAGCGAGGTGCAGCGCGACATCCTGGTCCAGGCCACGCAGGGCCACAGCGATCTGTCGCGGATCGACTGGCACTGGCTGGAACGCATCGTGCACACGCGGCTGGAACCGCTGGAGGGGGCGCATTGAGCTGGCGTAGCCTATCCGGACACCCGGTCTTCCGTAGGAGCGGCTTCAGCCGCGACAGACAATCCCGGTCACGCCGTCGCGGCTGAAGCCGCTCCTACAAGCATTCCCACGCTCCTAGCCTCGCCTGCCTCGCACCATTCGATTCGTCATGCCCGACAGCTTCCTCTTCTACGACCTGGAAACCTTCGGCGCCGATCCGCGGCGCACGCGCATCGCGCAGTTCGCCGCGGTGCGCACCGATGCCGAGCTGAACGTGATCGAGGAGCCGATCAGTTTCTTCGTCAAGCCGGCCGACGATCTGCTGCCCTCGCCGGTGGCCACCCTGATCACCGGCATCGCCCCGCAGCAGGCCTTGCGCGAAGGCATCAGCGAAGCCGAGGCGTTCGCGCGCATCGCCGAGCAGATGGCGCGACCGCAGACCTGCACGCTAGGCTACAACTCGTTGCGCTTCGACGACGAATTCGTGCGCCACGGCCTGTTCCGCAACTTCTACGATCCCTACGAACGCGAGTGGCGCAACGGCAACTCGCGCTGGGACCTGCTGGACATGCTGCGGCTGATGCACGCGCTGCGCCCGGAGGGCATCGTCTGGCCGCAGCGCGAGGACGGCGCCACCTCGTTCAAGCTGGAGCAACTGGCGCTGGCCAACGGCGTGCGCGACGGCGATGCGCACGAGGCGCTGTCCGATGTGTACGCCACCATCGGCATGGCCCGGCACTTCCGCCGCAGCCAGCCGCGGCTGTGGGAGTACGCGCTGAAGCTGCGCGACAAGCGCTTCTGCGGCAACCTGCTCGATGCGGTGGCGATGCAGCCGGTGCTGCACGTGTCGATGCGCTATCCGGCCGCGCGCCTGTGCGCGGCGCCGGTGCTGCCGTTGGCGCGGCATCCGCGCATCGACAGCCGGGTGCTGGTGTTCGACCTGGAAGGCGACATCGAGCCATTGCTGCGCTATACGCCGGAACAGATCGCCGACCGCCTGTACACACCGCAAGCCGACCTGCCCGAGGGCGAACAGCGCATCCCGCTCAAGGAGGTGCATCTGAACAAGGCGCCGGCGCTGGTCGCCTGGGCGCACCTGCGCGAAGCGGATTTCGCCCGGCTGCGGCTGGACCCGGCACAACTGCTGGCCAAGGCGGCGCGCCTGCGCGAAGCCGGCCCGGCGCTGGCGGAGAAGGTGCGGCGGGTATTCGCCAGCGAGCGCGCCGCGGTACCGGCGGATGTCGATGCCTCGCTATACGACGGCTTCCTGGCCGACGGCGACAAGCGCACGATGGCCCAGGTCCGCGCCACCCCACCGGCGCAACTGGCCGCGCTGGAAGGCCAGTTCCGCGATCCGCGCCTGCCCGAGCTGCTGTTCCGCTACCGCGCGCGCAACTGGCCGCAGAGCCTGTCCATCGCAGAGCAGGCGCGCTGGGACGATTACCGGCGGCAGCGCCTGCAGCAGGACAGCGGCCTGTCCGAACTGAACTTCGACACCTTCTATGCGGAACTGGCCGGTTTACGCCTGGCTCACCCGCAGGATGCTACCAAGCAAGCCCTGCTCGACCAGTTGGCCGCCTGGGGCCACGACCTGCAACGCAGCCTATGACCAGCTATTTCAGCGACGCCAGCTTCAAGTTCCTGCGTGCCCTGGCGCGGCACAACGACAAGGCCTGGTTCAACGACAACCGGCACAAGTACGAAGAGCACGTGCGCCAGCCGTTCCTGCGCCTGATCACCGACCTGCAGCCGGACCTGGCCCAGGTCAGCGAGCACTTCCGCGCCGATCCGCGCGGCGTCGGCGGCTCGCTGTTCCGCATCCACCGCGACGCGCGCTTCTCGCACGACAAGTCGCCTTACAAGACTTGGCAGGGTGCGCGCCTGTTCCATGAGCGGCGCAAGCAGGTGCCGGCGCCGTCGTTCTACATCCACCTGCAGCCGGGCGAAAGCTTCGTCGGCGCCGGCCTGTGGCATCCCGAGCCGGACACCCAACGCAAGGTGCGCCAGTTCATCTTCGACAATCCCGGCAGTTGGAAGGCCGCTGCGCATGCGCCGGCGCTGCGCCGCCGCTTCGATTTCGAGGAAAGCGAGATGCTGGTGCGCCCGCCGCGCGGCTTCCCGGCCGACTTCGAGTGCATCGACGACCTCAAGCACAAGAACTGGGTGTTCTGGCGCCAGCTCGACGACGCCACCATGACCGGCTCGCGGCTGCGCACGCAGATCGCCGCCGACCTGCAGACGCTGGGCCCGTTCGTGGACTATCTGTGCGCGGCGCTGGACCTGGAGTTCTGAGACGACAGCGCTTCGCGTACGCGACGGGCGTCACGGGTCGCGTCGGTCGCGGCTGAAGCCGCTCCTACAAACACGAGAACCCGCTCCGACCCGAGGGCATCCCATGAAGAAATGGCTGGCATTGCTGTTCCTCGCCCTGCTTGCCCTCGGCGGCTACGTCGTCGCCGGGCCGTACCTGGCCATCCGCGGCATCGACCAGGCGCTGCGCGAGCGCGATGCCGCGGCATTGGAGCGCTACGTCGACTTCCCCACCCTGCGGGTCAATCTCAAGGCCCAGGTGGACGATGCGCTGGTGCGCCGCGCCGGACCCGACCTGCAGTCCAGCCTGTTCGGCGGCGCACTGCTGTCGCTGGCCGGCGGCCTCGGCGGCATGAGCGTGGATGCGCTGGTCACCCCGGCCGGCATCGGCGCGCTGATGCAGGGCGACGCGCTGTGGAAACGCGCCAGCGGCGACACCGTCGGCGGCGACACCTACGCCGCGCCGCGCCCGCCGCAACCGCTGCGCCAGGCCGAACACCGCTTCGAATCGACCACGCGCTTCGTCGCCACCGTGCACACCGCCGACGGCACCGCGGTGCCGTTCGTGTTCACCCGCGAGGGCCTGCGCTGGAAGCTCAGCAACATCCTGCTGCCGCTGTAGGCGATGGCAGCAACGCATGGCTGGGCTTGGATCACCTTTCCAACACCCCGTTTTGCATGGGATCGTCCTGTCTCGTAGGAGCGGCTTCAGCCGCGACGAGGCCATGCCTGGAAATCCATCGCGGCTGAAGCCGCTCCTACGCGGGAGCCCTGTCCTGATCGGAGGCTACGATCGAGGCGCCCATGTTTCCCCAGGCAGCATGCAGTCGGGACTGAAGTCCCTCCCACAGGGGGCATCTCCGGCTATCCAATGCCATCCGCCTTCCTGCCAGATGGGTCAACTGGTCGATGCACGCACGCGCGCCGCTCCTCCACTGCCACCTGCCCGGCCTCGACACGGAAAGATCGCTACAGCTGCAGGCAGATCAGCCCGGACACCTCAGGATCTCCTGCGCTACGCCACAGGTTTGGGGTGGCGAATGCGCACCCCGCGTCCGGGCATATCAGCGCGATCTCGAACGCCGGCGGCGCCTGCACCGAGCGGTGTGGTTCGCATTTAGCCACCGAGCGGAAGCAGGCGGTCGATGTAGCGCGGAATGCGCGACGTCGACTTTTCCGCGACGCGCAGCGTGCCGGCCTCGAGCCGGAACAGTTTGGTCTCGGTGGCCACCAGCACGCTGCCCTCGCCGTCGCTGGCGAAGGCCCGCGCCTGGTTGCCGAGGGCGACCGACGCCACTTCGTCGCCTGTCGCCAGGGACAGCGCGCGCACCCGCAGCGCGCCGAAGCTCACGCCCCATCCATCCGCGACCAGCACCTGCCCGGTCCGTTCATCCAGCCAGAGTCGATGGGCGGCCACGCCGGGCACGGTGGTCTGCCACAGAATCGTGGCAGCCTCGGGATGTGCACTCGCGTGCGCAGGCGGCGATGCAGCTGAATCGTGTTGCGGACGCATCGATGTGCGGACTCTTCCATCAAACGAGCGGGAATTCCCGCAAATCGCAACTGAGCGCAACGTGTTTGCCAGCAATGGCGTGCAACGTCCGGCAGGCGCCGTGTGCGAACGATGCACGCGCAACCCAATGACCGGATACCGCCAGACCCCGCCTAGCGCGGCGCGCCCGACCCCGACCTGCCCGCCAGCGCCTGCTGCACGCGCCGGAACGGCGTGCGCAGTTGCCAGCGTGCCGACCACGGCAGGCGTGCCAGGGCCGCGTGCGCGTCCAGCGCCGGCAGCGCACTGCTCCAGGCGAACACCACATGGTTGTCCATCTGCGGCTCGTCCAGGCGCAGCACGCGGCCGCCGAACAGCGCACGCAGATGCGTCAGATGGCGGCGGGTGTCGGTGTCGTACAGGTTCACCGCCAGTACCCCACCCGGTGCCAGCGCCGCGTGGCAGTCCTCGTAGAAACCGCGGCTGAGCAGCGCGGCCGGGATGCCGTCGGCGTCGTAGGCGTCGAGCAGCAGCAGGTCGTAGCGATCGCGCCGTTGCCGCAGCAACCGCGCGCCGTCGCCGTGCACGGCCTCGAAGCGCGCGTCGTCGTCCGGAATGCGGAACGCCGCGCGCAGGGCCAGCACGTCGGCGTCGGCCTCGATCGCCTCGATCCGCGCCTGCGGCAGGTGCCGGTAGCAGAACTTGGCCTGCGAACCGCCACCGAGGCCGACGATGCCGATCCGCCGCGGGTCCGGGCGCAGCAGCAGCGCGCCGAGCATGCTGCGGGTGTAGCCGACCTGCAGCACGTCCGGCCACCAGGTGTACATGCGGCTCTGGGTCACCTCGCCCTTGAACTGCAGGCTGGTGTAGCGCCAGCCGTGGCGCACGTAGGGCCGTCCGGGACGCAGGTCGGTGGGCGCGTCCGCTCCCTGCCGCAGCAGGCGGCGCAGCGCGGCCCAGCGGCCGCCGCCGGGCGCCGCGCTCACGGCTTGGCGATGTCGTTGGCGACCCCGTGCGGCACATGCCCGGCGGCGACGCGCTCACGGGCGGCGCTGTCGATGTTGTGCTGCGAATCGTCGAAGAAGATGTCCGCGCCGAAGGCCTGCAGGAACGGGCCCTTGTGGCGGCCGCCGAGGAACAGCGCCTCGTCCAGGCGCACGCCCCACTCGCGCAGGGTGCGGATCACCCGCTCGTGCGCCGGCGCCGAGCGCGCGGTGACCAGCGCGGTACGGATCGGCGACGCTTCGCCGGCCGGGAACGCGGACTGCAGCGCGTGCAGCGCCGACAGGAAATTGCGGAACGGCCCGCCGGTCAGCGGCTCGCGCGCGTTCTCGCGCTCGTAGCGGCCGAACGCCTCCACGCCCTGCTCGCGCGAGAAGCGCTCGCCCTCGTCGCCGAAGATCACCGCATCGCCGTCGAAGGCGATGCGCAACTGGGTGGACAGACGATCGGCATCGATCGCACCGGCCGCCGCGGCCGCTTCCTGCGCATGCTCGCCGGGCGGCTTGGGCAGGATGGTCGCCGCGGCGATGCCGTGGCTGAGCGCGCGCCGCACCGACTCCGGATTGGCCGAGAGGAACAGGTCGGTGCCGAACGGCTTGACGTAGGGCCAGGTGGCCTCGCCGGAGGTGAAGGTGGCACGCACGATGCCCAGGCCGTAGTGCTGGATCGAGTTGAAGATGCGCAGCCCGGTGTCGGCGGAATTGCGCGAGAGCAGGATCACCTCCACCGGCGGCGTCTCCGGCGGCGTGCCCTGGTTCAGCGCCAACAGCTTGCGCACCACCGGAAACGCCACCCCGGGCGCCAGCACATCGTCCTCGCGCTCGCGCTGATACGCGCTGTACGCCTCCACCCCCTCCCGCTCGAACAGGGCATGGCCCTCTTCCAGATCGAACAGGGCGCGCGAGGTGACCGCGACGGTGAGCAGACGGGGGGAGTTGTCGGACATTTTTGGGCTGGGAGTGGGGAATCGGGAATGGGGAATGGGTAAAAGCGGTTTACAGGCGTGGAATTTATCCAGAGAAAGGGAATTGCCAGGAAACCGCTCTTGCGATTCCCCATTCCCGATTCCCCACTCCCAGCCCTACACCATAAATTGCTCGCTCAAGATCCGCTCCTCCAGGTTGTGCTCCGGATCGAACAGCAGGGTGACCAGGCGGTCGCGGGATTCGCGGATGGTGACTTCGACCACGTCGCGGGTCTCGTGCGAGTCGGCGGTGACGCTGACCGGGCGCTTGTACGGGTCCAGCACGCGGAAGCGCACTTCGATGTCGGCCTTGAGGATCGCGCCGCGCCAGCGCCGCGGCCGGTACGGGGCGATCGGGGTCAGCGCCAGGGTGTGCGAGCCCAGCGGCAGGATCGGTCCGTGCGCGGAGGAGTTGTAGGCGGTGCTGCCGGCCGGGGTGGACACCAGCACACCGTCGCAGATCAGTTCGTCGACGCGGGTCTGGCCGTTGAGGTCGATGCTCACGTGCGCGGCCTGGCGGGTCTGCCGCAGCAGCGAGACCTCGTTGTAGGCCAGCGAGCCGGTGGTGGCGCCGGATTCGGTCTGCGCCAGCATTTCCAGCGGCCGCAGCTTGGCCGGTTCGGCCAGCGCCAGGCGCGCGACCAGGTCGTCGTCGCGGAACTGGTTCATCAGGAAACCGACCGTGCCCAGCTTCATGCCGAACACCGGCTTGCCCAGGCTGCCGTGGCGATGCAGGGTCTGCAGCATGAAGCCGTCGCCGCCCAGCGCGCACAGCACGTCGGCGTCGGCCGGCTCGCAATCGCCGTAGCGTGTCACCAATTGTTCGCGCGCGTGCTGCGCCTCCGGCGCGACGCTGGCGAGGAAACAGATGCGGGGCGAGGACGGCAGGACGGAAGCATTCATGGCCCCGATCATACCCGCGGCGCCATGACTGGCGCGTGCCGGCGCACCGGCGACACATATTCGCGCTCGCAGCGATGGCGCTGTCTGCGCTCGCCGCGGATGGCGCGTGCGCCTGCGCTGCGCTTGCGATCGGCCCCTGCCCAGCACGCTTCCGCAGTGCCGGCGATTGCCGTCCGGGCCTGCGACCGGGCCTTGTCGCGCGGTCCGGCCTATCTGCCGGACAGGTAATCGTCGCGCGCGGTGCGTGCGGCCTGCTCCTGCATCGCCTGGCGCACCGGCGCCGGCACCAGCGGGGTCAGATGCGCCCGCACCTGCTGCGCCAGTTCCAACGACCTGATCTCGCCCATGCCCTCCTGCCTGCGCGCATCGGCCAGGCACAGCCAGTACCAGGCGCGCGCCTCGTCCCTGCACGCCTCCGGACCGCAGGCCTGGATCCAGGCGAGTTCGGGCTCCCAGCCAGCGCCCGCGCACCAGCCGGGACGGCTCCATTCGGCCAGCAGCGCGGCATGGTCCGGCGTGGCGCCCATGCCCAGAAAACGACGGCGGCCGTACTCGCGCAAGGCCACGCTGCAACCACAGATGTCCAGCCAGGTGCGGGCATGGACCGCGCGCTTCAGTGCGGCCAGCGCCGCGGCCTGCTCGTCATTGGCGTCCAGTTGCAGAAACAGCGCATAGGCCGCATCGCCGACGGATGCCCTGGACAGGGCGCGCAAGCGCCTCAGGTCGCCCTGCCGCGCCTGCTGCAGTGCCTGTTGCAGCCGCACCTCCAGCGGGGGGTGCCGTGCCTGGATGACGATCCACAACAGGATCAGCGCGGGGATGGCCAGTAACCACATGATGCGTCTCGAAAGAAGGCGCTGCAGGCGCATGCGCGCCGCATGGCACGGATGGGATCGGCTAGCTTTACAGAATCGCCCTGCGGTGCGCAGCACGGTCGACAGCAGCAGCGGGATGTTGCCGAACTGGCAATCGACGCGAGCAACAGTGCAATGCGGCGTGCCCGCCAACGGCGCGTCGCCGCAAATGCAGGCGACCGCCCAGGCGGTACCACGCAGTGACGCGGTACCGCTGTGGGCCAGGTCCGCGAGCGCGGACCTGGCCATCGACACACGACCTCAGACGCCGTGCGCCGCCAACTGGCCCAACCGCTGCACCGCCACCGACACGGTCGGGTAGTCCAGGGTCTTCTGCGCGGCCAGTTCCTGCAGCATGCTCAGGGTGAAGCGCAGGCTGCTGTCGTCGCGCTGCAGCCAGTGCTGCACCTTGGCCTCGGCGCTGCCGCCCGGCAGGCTCAGCGCCTGACCAGCCAGCGCGCTGTGGTGCTTGGCCAGTTCGTCGCGCAGCACGCCGCGGGCCACCGCATGCCAGCGGCCGTTGACCTCGAGCGCGTCGATCTGCTCGAACAGCCACGGCAACTGCAGCGCCTCGCCCAGGCGGAAGTGCACCTTGGAGACTTCCACCGGCTTGAGCTTGCGGGTGCGCGCCATTTCAATGATGTCGAACGCCGGCTCCAGGAAGCGCAGTTCCGACAGCTGCTGCGCCAGTGCCGGCGGCAGGCCCTTGTCCTGCCACTCCTGCACCAGGGCCTCGTAGCGCGGACGCTGCGAATCGGGCAGCACGCCGGAGGCGACGCGGATGTCGTTGAACGGCTCGTAGTAGCGCTCCACCGCCGCGGTGATGCCCGGCATCGGACCCGGACGGAACAGCAGCCAGCGCACGAAGGCGCGCTGCAGCGTCCAGATCACCTCCAGCGCGTCGATCTGCACCGACTCGGGCACCTTGCCGTCCAGCGCGTCGATCTGCGTCCACAGCGCGCGCGCATCCAGCGTCTCGCGGCTGATGGTGTAGGCCTTGGCGACCTCGGCGATGCTGCGGCCGGTGTCTTCCTGCATGCGCATCAGGAAGGTGGCGCCCATGCGGTTGATGGTGGTGTTGGTCACCGCGGTGGCGATGATCTCGCGCTTGAGGCGGTGCCGCTCCATCGCGTCGGCGTACTTCTTCTGCAACGGCTGCGGGAAGTAGCGCTGCAGTTCCTTGGACAGGTACGGGTCCTCGGGGATGTCCGATTCCAGCAGTTGCTGGAACGCCACCAGCTTGGAGTAGGACAGCAGCACCGCCAGTTCCGGCCGGGTCAGCCCCTGGCCGCGCGCCTTGCGCGCGGAGATCTCCGCGTCCGAGGGCAGGTATTCGATCTGCCGGTCGAGCAGGCCCTGCGCTTCCAGGGTGCGGATGAAGTGCTGCTTGGAACCCAGGCGCTTGACGCTCATCCGCTCCATCAGGCTCAGCGCCTGGTTCTGGCGGATGTTGTCCCACAGCACCAGTTCGGCGACCTCGTCGGTCATCGACGCCAGCAGCTTGTTGCGCGCCTCCAGGGTCAGCTTCTTGGCCTGCACCACGTCGTTGAGCAGGATCTTGATGTTGACCTCGTGGTCGGAGGTGTCCACGCCGGCCGAGTTGTCGATGAAGTCGGTGTTGAGCAGCACGCCGACCTGCGCGGCCTCGATGCGGCCGAGCTGGGTCAGGCCGAGGTTGCCGCCCTCGCCCACGATCTTGCAGCGCAACTCGCCGCCGTTGACGCGCAGACCGTTGTTGGCGCGGTCGCCGACGTCGCCGTGGGTTTCGCTGGCGGCCTTGACGTAGGTGCCGATGCCGCCATTCCAGAACAGGTCCACCGGCGCCTTGAGGATGGCGTTCATCAGGTCGTTCGGCGAGAGCTGCCTGACGCCCGGCTCCAGGCCCAGCGCCTCGCGCACCGGCGCGCTGATCTCGATCGACTTGAGCGTGCGCGGATAGATGCCGCCGCCGGCGCTGATCAGCTTGGCGTCGTAGTCGGCCCAGCTGGAGCGCGGCAGCTTGAACAGGCGCTCGCGCTCGGCGAAGGACGCCGCCGCATCCGGGTTCGGGTCCAGGAAGATGTGGCGGTGGTCGAACGCGGCCAGCAGGCGGATATGGCGCGACAACAGCATGCCGTTGCCGAACACGTCGCCGGACATGTCGCCGATGCCCACGCAGGTGAAGTCCTCGTTCTGGCAGTCGCGGCCCAGCGCGCGGAAGTGGCGCTTGACCGACTCCCAGGCGCCGCGCGCGGTGATGCCCATGCCCTTGTGGTCGTAGCCGACCGAGCCGCCGGAGGCGAACGCGTCGCCCAGCCAGAAGCCGTGGTCCAGCGCCAGGCCGTTGGCGATGTCGGAGAAGGTGGCCGTGCCCTTGTCGGCGGCGACCACCAGGTACGGGTCGTCCTGGTCGTGGCGCACCACCTGCGGCGGCGGCACGATCTTGCCGCCGACGATGTTGTCGGTGATGTCCAGCAGGCCCTGGATGAACAGCTTGTAGCAGGCGATGCCCTCGGCCAGCACCGCGTCGCGATCGCCGCCGACCGGCGGGCGCTTGCAGAAGAAGCCGCCCTTGGCGCCGACCGGCACGATCACCGTGTTCTTGACCATCTGCGCCTTGACCAGGCCCAGCACCTCGGTACGGAAGTCCTCGCGCCGGTCGGACCAGCGCAGGCCGCCGCGCGCCACCGCGCCGAAGCGCAGGTGCACGCCTTCCACGCGCGGGCCGTACACGAAGATCTCGCGGTACGGACGCGGCTTGGGCAGGTCCGGCACCTTGGCCGAATCCAGCTTGAAGCTGATGCAGTGGCCTAGCCCACCGTCGGCGCTGCGCTGGTAGTGGCTGGTGCGCAGGGTCGCCTCGATCACGCCCTTGAAGCTGCGCAGGATGCGGTCCTCGTCCAGGCTCGCCACCTGGTCGAACAGCTTCAGCAGTGCGGACGAGACCGCCTCCAGCTGCGCCTCGCGATTGCCGCTGCGCGCGTCGATCACCGGCTGCAGCGCCTTCAGCGCGGCTTCGTCGCCGTTGGCCAGCAGGCGCAGCTGCGCCGCCAGCGCGGCCTGGCCCTCGGCGATCTGCGCCTTGCTCTCGCTGCCGGTGGCCGGGTCGAAGCGTGCCTCGAACAGCTCCACCAGCAGCCGCGCCAGCAGCGGATAGCGGTTGCAGGTTTCTTCCACGTAGGCCTGCGAGAACGGCACGCCGGTCTGCAGCAGGTACTTGCAGTAGCCGCGCAGCACCGCGACCTGGCGCCAGCTCAGGCTGGCGCCGACGATCAGGCGGTTGAAGCCGTCGTTCTCGGCGTCGCCGCGCCAGATCCGCACGAAGGCCTCGCACAGCGGCGCGTCGGCGGCTTCCACGTCGATGCTGCCGGCCAGCGGCTCGACCTCGAAGTCCTGGATCGACAGCGGCGTGCCGTCCACCACCAGCCGGTACGGGCGTTCGGAGATCACCCGCAGGCCCAGGTTCTCCATCATCGGCAGCACGTCCGACAGCGGCAGGTCGTCGTGCTGGCGGTACAGCTTCAGGCGCAGGCTGTCGGCACCGTCGCGGCGCAGCGCCTGCAGGCTCAGGTGCAGGTCTTCCGGACCGCGCAGCGCGGCCAGGCGCTCGACGTCGCGCGCGGCGATCTGCGCGGTCGATTCTTCGATGTAGCCGGCCGGCAGCGCGCGGCCGTAGCCGGCGGCCAGGCGCAGGCCGTCGCGCTCGCCGCGGCTGGCTACCAGCGCCTCGCGCAGGTCGTCGTGCCAGTTGCGCAGCAGGTGCGCCAGGCGCGATTCCAGTTCGGTGGTGTCGAACTCCAGCGCCTCGCCGGGCTTGGGCCGCACGATCATGTGCAGCTGCGCCAGCGGCGATTCGCCCAGCACCACGTTGGAATCGATGTACTCGCCGTGCAGCGCGTCCTTCAGCAGCGCCTCGATGCGCAGGCGCACGTCGGTGTTGAAGCGCTCGCGCGGGATGTACACCAGCGCGGAAATGAAGCGGCCATACTTGTCACGGCGCAGGAACAGGCGGCTGCGCACCCGCTCCTGCAGGCCGAGGATGCCCATCGCGGTGCGGTACAGCTCTTCCTCGTTGGACTGGAACAGTTCCTCGCGCGGCAGCGTCTCCAGGATGTGGCGCAGCGCCTTGCCGCTGTGGCTGCTCGGGGTCAGCTCGGACTTGCGCATGACCGAGTCGAAGCGCTCGCGCACCAGCGGGATCTCCCACGGACGGCGGTTGTAGGCGCTGGAAGTGAACAGGCCGAGGAAGCGCTGCTCGGCGACGATGCGGCCCTTGGCGTCGAACTCCAGCACGCCGATGTAGTCCATGTAGCCGCTGCGGTGCACCCGCGAGCGCGCGTTGGTCTTGGTCAGGATCAGCGCTTCCTTGGTGCCGGACTCGCTGAGGCCGTGCGCGGCCAGCGTGCGCACCGGCCGCGCCGGCGACTTGTCCTGCCCGCGCAGCAGGCCCAGGCCGCTGTCTTCCAGCGGCGCCAGCACGTCTTCGCCGCCCTGCTTCTCCACGCGGTATTCGCGGTAGCCGAAGAAGGTGAAATGGTCGGCCGCGGCCCAGCGCAGGAATTCCTGCGCCTCGCGCCGGCCCTTGTCGTCCACCGGCAGGCGCCGCGTGGTCAGGTCGTCGGCCAGCGCCAGCATCTTCTCGCGCATGCTGCTCCAGTCGCGCACGATGTTGCGCACCTCGCCGAGGATGCGCCGGATCGCCGCTTCCACCTGCGCCATGTCCTCCGGCGGCTGGCGGTCGATCTCCAGCGCCATCAGCGATTCCGGCTTGCCCTCGCCCACGCTTTCCAGCGTGCCGCCCTTGTCGCGCTGCATGCGCAGCACCGGGTGGCCGAGTACGTGCACGCCGATGCCCAGTTCCGCCAGCGCCATGCTCACCGAGTCGACCAGGAACGGCATGTCGTCGTTGACGATCTGCAGCACCGTGTGCGACGACTCCCAGCCGTCGTCCTTCAGGTTCGGATTGAACACCCGCACGTTGACCGTGCCCGGCTTGCGCTTGCGCGCGAATTCCAGCATCGACGCGGCCAGCGCCGCCCACTCCTGCGCACTGTGGTGCGGGAACTCGTCCTCCTCCATGCGCTTGTAGAACTCTTCGGCGAACGTCTGCGCCTCGTCCTGGCGGCCGGCCGGATAGCGCTTGCGCAGCGCCGCGAACACCGGGGTCAGGCTGAAACCGCTGGCGGCCGGCGCCGCGTCGATCACCTTGGCCGTGGCCGGGACGGTCGCGGCCAGCTTGGGCGGCGTCGCGGCCTTGCGCGGGGCGGCGGGCTTGACCGCAGGCTTGGCGGCCGCCTTGGTCTTGGCGGGCGCCTTGGCCGGCTTGGTGGCGGACGGGGTCGCGGAGGTGCGGGTGGCGGCCGAGGATTTGGAACGGGAAGCGGCGTGTTTGGGTTTCATGACGGAGAGCAGCAGCGATGCTCGATGGGAAAGCGCGAATTGTACCGGTGCGTCGTTCAACTACCTTGCTGCATCGCAAACCGATGCCGCGCCGCAGCCGACGCGCCAGATCGCGCAAAGTGTCTACAACATGCTCGTCACGCGGCGGTCACCATGCTGGTCGGACTGGGCTGTTGTCAGCAAGAACGCCCCTGTGTCAAGGCTGTTCTAATTCTAAACTGGACGGTATAGTCCACAATCGATGAACACCCCCCTCGCCTCTGCCGCACAGCGCCAGGCGCGCGACCAGCGCGTGTACGCCGCCGTGCGCGAACTGCTGGCCGAGGAAGGCATGGGCTTGAGCATGGAGGCGGTGGCCGCACGCGCCGGCTGCTCCAAGCAGACCCTGTACAGCCGCTACCGCAGCAAGCAGGGCCTGCTGCGGCGAGCGATGCAGGATCACCTGGACCTGGCCACCGCGCACCTGGAGCCGGTGCAGGACGACCTGCGCGGCAGCCTGCTGCGCTTCGCCTGCGAATACCTGGAGCAGCTGTCGGAACCGCGGGTGCTGCAGAGTTGCCAGCTGATCGCCGCCGAGTCGCGGCACTTCCCCGACGAAGCGCGCGCCATGTTCCGCGACAGCGCCGGTGCGCTGATGCAGCGCCTGGGCGAGTGCCTGCGCGGCGCCATGGCCCGCGGCCAGCTCCGGCATGACGATCCGCACTTCATGGCCGAACTGCTGTTGAGCATGATCGTCGGCATGGATTTCGAGCGTCAGCGCTTCCACAGCGCGCATCGCGGCGACGCCGCCGCGCAGCGCGCCTGGGCCAATTTCGCCGTGGACGGCTTTTTGCGCGCGTTCGCCGCCGCCCCTTCCCTTCCTTCTACAAAACCAGACCGGAGTACCACCCGATGACCTCCCCGTTGCGTTCTCTCGCCCTGGCCTGCGCCGTCGTGGTGGTGTTGGCGTCCTGCAAGAAACAGGATCAGCAGCAGGCCATGCCGCCGCCGGAAGTGGGCGTGCTGCAGGCGCAGCCGCAGACCGTGCCGTTGCAGCGCGACCTGGTCGGCCGCCTGTCCGCGTTCCGCAGCGCCGATGTGCGCGCCCGTGTCCCCGGCGTGCTGGAAAAGCGCCTGTACACCGAAGGCACCGACGTCAAGGAAGGCCAGCCGCTGTTCCAGATCGACCCGGCGCCGCTGCGGGCGACCCTGGCCTCGGCGCAGGGCCAGCTGGCCGCGGCCGAAGCCACCTACGCCAACGCCAAGGCCGCCGCGGCCCGCGCGCGCAGCCTGGCGCCGCAGGCCTACGTGTCCAAGTCCGACCTGGACAACGCCGAAGCCACCGAGCGCAGCTCCGCCGCCTCGGTGCAGCAGGCCCGTGCGGCGGTCGAAACCGCGCGCATCAACCTCGGCTACGCCACCGTCACCGCGCCGATCGCCGGCCGCGCCGGCAAGCAGCAGGTCACCGAGGGCGCGCTGGTCGGCCAGGGCGACAGCACCCTGCTGACCACGATCGACCAGTTGGATCCGCTGTATGTCAACTTCTCGATGAGCGCCGACGAACTGGCGCAGCTGCGCCAGGCGCAGACCGAGGGCAACGTCGCCCTCAACGCCGAGGACAAGTCCACCGTGCAGATCAAGCTCGGCGACGGCAGCACCTATGCGCATGCCGGCACCCTGGACTTCTCCGGCGCCGCGGTCGACCCGAGCACCGGCTCGGTGACGCTGCGCGCGCTGCTGCCCAATCCGGACCGGGTGCTGCTGCCCGGCGCCTTCGTCAGCTTCTCGGCCAACCTGGGCCAGCGCAAGGACGTGTACCTGATCCCGCAGGCGGCGGTGCTGCGCGACGCCAAGGGCCCCTACGCCATGGTCGTGGGCAAGGACGGCAAGGTGGTACGCAAGGACCTGACCACGGCCGGCCAGCAGGGCGACAAGTGGATCGTCAGCGGCGGCCTGCAGAGCGGCGACCAGGTCGTGGTCAGCGGCCTGCCCAAGGTCAAGGAAGGTGCACCGGCCGTGGCCAAGCCGTGGGATCCGAACGCCGCCGCCCAGGGCCAGGGCCCGGGTGCCGGCGCGGCGCCCGGCCAGGGCGCGCAAGGCGCCGCGGCGCCAGCCAAGGGCGCCGCCCCGGCGCAGGGCGCAGCGCACGGCGACACGCCGGACGCCGCCTCGCATTCCGACCAGCCGAAGCAGTAACGGACTCCCCCCATGCCTAAGTTCTTCATCGAACACCCGGTCTTCGCCTGGGTGGTGGCGATCCTGATCTCGCTCAGCGGCGTGATCGCCATCCTCAATCTCGGCGTCGAGTCGTATCCCTCGATCGCCCCGCCCCAGGTCACCGTCACCGCCACCTATCCCGGCGCCAGCGCCAGTACCACCGAACGCTCGGTCACCCAGGTGATCGAGCAGCAGCTGACCGGCATCGACCACCTGCTGTACTTCAGTTCGTCGTCGTCCTCCAGCGGCACCGCCACCATCACCCTGACCTTCGAGACCGGCACCGATCCGGACATCGCCCAGGTACAGGTGCAGAACAAGGTGTCGCTGGCCACCCCGCGCCTGCCCTCGGAAGTGACCGCGCAGGGCGTGGTGGTGGCCAAGGCCAACGCCGGCTTCCTCAGCGTGATCGCGCTGCGTTCGGACAACCCGTCGATCGACCGCGACGCGCTCAACGACATCGTCGGTTCGCGCGTGCTGGAGCAGATCTCGCGCGTGCCCGGCGTCGGCAGCACCCAGCAGTTCGGTGCCGAGTACGCCATGGACATCTGGCTGAACCCGGAGAAGCTGCAGGGTTACCACATGTCCGCCAACGACGTGTACACCGCGATCCGCGCGCAGAACGTGCAGTTCGCGGCCGGTTCGCTGGGGTCGGATCCGGCGCCGCAGGGCCAGTCGTTCACCGCCACGGTCAGCGCCGAGGGCCGCTTCACCTCACCCGAGCAGTTCGAGAACATCATCCTGCGCGCCGACGGCAACGGCACCGTGGTGCGGCTGAAGGACGTGGCCCGGGTCGCGTTCGGCCCGACCAACTTCGGCTTCGACACCCAGTACAACGGCAAGCCCACCGGCGCCTTCGCCATCCAGCTGCTGCCGGGTGCCAACGCGCTGAACGTGTCGGCCGCGGTCAAGGCCAAGATGGACGAGCTGCAGCCCAGCTTCCCGCAGGGCGTCACCTGGTTCACGCCGTACGAGAGCACCACCTTCGTCAAGATCTCGATCGAGGAAGTGGTCAAGACCCTGGTCGAGGCGATCGCGCTGGTGTTCCTGGTGATGCTGGTGTTCCTGCAGAACTTCCGCGCCACCATCATCCCGACCCTGGTCATCCCGGTGGCGCTGCTCGGCACCTTCCTGGGCATGTGGGCGATCGGCTTCACCATCAACCAGTTGACCCTGTTCGCGATGGTGCTGGCGATCGGCATCGTGGTCGACGACGCGATCGTGGTGATCGAGAACGTCGAACGCATCATGTCCGAGGAGCACCTGGCGCCGAAGGCGGCCACGCACAAGGCGATGACCCAGATCACCGGCGCGGTGGTGGCGATCACCGTGGTGCTGGCGGCGGTGTTCATCCCCTCGGCGATGCAGCCGGGCGCGGCCGGCGCGATCTACAAGCAGTTCGCGATCACCATCGCCATGTCGATGGCGTTCTCGGCGTTCCTGGCGCTGAGCTTCACCCCGGCGCTGTGCGCGGCGTTCCTCAAGCCCACCCACAACGACAACCCGAACTGGGTCTACCGCACCTTCAACAAGTACTACGACAAGCTGTCGCATCGCTACGTCGGCGCGGTCGGCAGCACCATTCGCCGCGCGCCGCGCTGGATGGCGGTGTTCGCCCTGCTGGTGGTGCTGTGCGGCTTCCTGTTCACGCGCATGCCGGGCAGCTTCCTGCCGGAAGAGGACCAGGGCTTCGCGCTGGCGATCGTGCAGTTGCCGCCGGGTGCGACCAAGACCCGCACCAACGAAGTGTTCGCGCAGATGCGCGGCGTGCTGCAGCAGCAGAAGTCGGTCGAAGGCATGCTGCAGGTGGCCGGCTTCAGCTTCCTGGGCCGCGGCGAGAACGTGGGTATGGGCTTCATCCGGCTCAAGCCCTGGGACGAGCGCGACATCACCGCCGGCGACCTGATCCAGCAGTTGAACGGGATGTTCTACGGGATCAAGGACGCGCAGATCTTCGTGGTCAACCTGCCCACGGTGAACGGCCTGGGCCAGTTCGGCGGCTTCGACATGTGGCTGCAGGACCGTAGCGGCCAGGGCGAGGAAGCCCTGCTGCAGGCGCGCAACATCGTGCTCGGCAAGGCCGCGCAGCGCCAGAACGCGCTGGCCGGCGTGCGTCCGAACGGCCTGGAGAACTCGCCGCAGCTGCAATTGAAGGTGGACCGCGTGCAGGCGCAGTCGATGGGCCTGTCGGTGAGCGACATCTACCAGTCGATCCAGCTGATGCTGGCGCCGGTGTACGTCAACGACTTCTTCTACGAAGGCCGCATCAAGCGCGTCAACATGCAGGCCGACGCGCCGTTCCGCACCGGTCCGGAGTCGCTGCGCAACTTCTACGTGCCCAGCAGTACGTCCACCGACAGCAGCGGCCTGCCGCAGATGATCCCGCTGAGCACGGTGGTGAGTTCGGACTGGATCTACAGCTCGCCGTCGCTGAGCCGCTACAACGGCTACTCGGCGGTCAACATCGTCGGCAACCCGGCGCCGGGCGGCAGCTCCGGCCAGGCGATGAGCGCGATGGAGGACATCGTCAACAACGACCTGCCGCCGGGCTTCGGTTTCGACTGGAGCGGCATGTCGTACCAGGAAATCATCGCCGGCAACACCGCGACGCTGCTGCTGGTGCTGTCGATCGTGGTGGTGTTCCTGTGCCTGGCGGCGCTGTACGAGAGCTGGTCGATCCCGGTGTCGGTGCTGCTGGTGGTGCCGATCGGCGTGCTCGGCGCGGTGGCGTTCTCGCTGCTGCGCGGCCTGCCCAACGACATCTACTTCAAGATCGGCCTGATCACGGTGATCGGCCTGGCCGCCAAGAACGCGATCCTGATCGTCGAGTTCGCGGTGGAGCAGCGGGCGATGGGCAAGACCCTGCGCGAGGCCGCGGCCGAGGCGGCGCACCTGCGCTTCCGCCCGATCCTGATGACTTCCTTCGCGTTCATCCTCGGCGTGCTGCCGATGGCGATCTCCACCGGCGCCGGCGCCAACGCCCGCCACGCCATCGGTACCGGCGTGATCGGCGGCATGCTGTTCGCCACCGTGCTGGGCGTGCTGTTCATCCCGCTGTTCTTCGTGATGGTGCGGCGCATGCTCGGCGACAAGCTGGACGAGCCGTCGAAGGAGTTCACGCAGCTGCAGGAAGCCGGACTGGCGCGGCATCAGCCGGATCGCTGAGGGGCGGGGATTGGGGATTCGAGAATGGGGATTCGTGAATCCTCCTCTCGGACTTGATCCTTCCGCCTTGTAGAGGCAAACAAAAAGCGGCCGCAAGGCCGCTTTTTGTTGTGCGGGAACCAGGTCGGGAAGCGCGACCCGATACCCCATGCAGGCTGAGCGCTCCTTGAAGGCTGAGCGCTCCTTATGGGAGGGACTTCAGTCCCGACGCAGTGCAGCCCGAACGCCGCTCATCCCTTTTCCGCGAAAAGAAAAAGCGGCCTTGCGGCCGCTTCTCCTGATGCCTCGACCGATTCGGGAACCGGCTAATCCCGAATCCCGAATCCCGGCCTCACCGCAGCCCGGTCTCGTTGCGCGCGATCACCAGGCGCTGGATCTCGCTGGTGCCTTCGTAGATCTCGGTGATCTTGGCATCGCGGAAATAGCGCTCCAGCGGCATCTCCTTGGAATAGCCCATGCCGCCGTGGATCTGCACCGCCTGGTGGGTGATCCACATCGCCGCCTCGGAGGCGGTCAGCTTGGCCACCGAGGCCTCGGTGGTGAAGCGCTGGCCCTGCCCCTTCAACCAGGCCGCGCGCAGGGTCAGCAGCAGCGCCGCGTCCAGCTTGCACTTCATGTCGGCGATCTTGGCCTGGGTCATCTGGAACGCGCCGATCGGCGAACCGAACGCCTTGCGCTCCTTCACGTACTCCAGGGTCGCCTCGTAGGCGGCGCGGGCCAGGCCAATCGCCTGCGAGGCGATGCCGATGCGGCCGGCGTCGAGCACGCTCATCGCGATCTTGAAGCCCTCGCCCGGCGTGCCCAGCACCTCGTCGGCGCTGGCCACGTAGTCCTGGAACTCGATCTCGCAGGTGGCCGAGGCACGGATGCCCAGCTTGGGCTCGGTCTTGCCGCGGTGGAAGCCCGGCTTGTCGGTGTCGACGACGAAGGCGGTGATGCCGCGCGCGCCCTTGTCCGGCTCGCTCATCGCGAACAGCACGATGTACTTGGCGACCGGGCCGGAGGTGATCCAGCTCTTCTTGCCGTTGATGACGAAGCTGCCGTCGTCCTGGCGCACCGCCCGGCACCGCATCGCGGTGGCGTCGGAGCCGGACTGCGGCTCGGTCAGCGCGAAGGCGCCGATCTCGCGGCCCTCGGCGATGGCGCGTACGTACTTCTGCTTCTGTTCCTCGTTGCCGTTCTTGAGGATGCCGGCGCAGAACAGCGAGTTGTTGACCGACACGATGGTCGAATGGGCGGCATCGCCGGCGGCGATCTCGACCATCGCCAGCACATAGGCGATCGGGTCCATGCCGGCACCGCCGTATTCCTCCGGCACCTCGATGCCCATCAGCCCGTTCTCGCCCAGCAGGCGGATGTTCTCCAGCGGGAATTCGCCGGTGCGGTCGTGGTGCTCGGCGCTGGGGGCGATCCGCTCTTGGGCGATGCGCCGCGCCACGTCCTGGATCATCAATTGCTCTTCGGTAAAGCTGAAATCCACGTCGAACCCCTCCCGGGCTTGTTGGTGCGGCCATTGTAGCCGTGCCGACCATACGCTGGCGTGTGCAACTTGACCGGAACCGCCGCCCGGACCAAAATATCTCTATATCGCGATAGGAAGATATTTATGGATCTGGAGGACTGGTCGTCCCGGCTGAAGGTCTTCGCCGACGCCACCCGCGTGCGCCTGCTGGCGCTGCTGGAGCAGGAGGAGCTGACCGTGGCCGAGCTGTCGGCCATCACCCGCCTGGCGCAGCCGCGGGTCTCGACCCACCTGGCCAAGCTCAAGGAGGCCGGGCTGGTGCGCGACCGCCGCGCCGGCGTGTCGGCCTATTATCGCTTCGACGAGACCCTGCTGGACCCGGCCCAGCGTGCGCTGTGGCTGGCGCTGAGTACCGGCAGCGACGACCCGCTGCTGCGCCAGGACGCCGAACGCGTGGCCGCGGTGCTGGCCAACCGCGCCGCCGACCAGAACTGGGCCGACTCGGTGGCCGGCGACATGGAACGCCACTATTCGCCCGGCCGCACCTGGGAAGCGCTGGCGCGCACCGCCCTGCCGCTGCTGGAAACCGGCGACGTGCTCGATATCGCCTCCGGCGACGGCGTGCTCGCCGAACTGGTGGCGCCGCACGCGCGCCGCTACGTCTGCATCGACACCAGCGCGCGGGTGGTGGCCGCGGCCAGCGAGCGCCTGCGCCGGCTCGGCAACGTGGAAGTGCGCGAGGGCGACATGCACGCCCTGCCCTTCGCCGACGCCAGCTTCGACCTGGTGGTGATGATGCACGCCCTGACCTACGCCACCAAGCCGGCGCAGGCGGTGTGCGAATCGGCGCGGGTGCTGCGCCCGGGCGGGCGCCTGCTGCTGTGCAGCCTGGCGCGCCACGAACACAAGGCCGCGGTGCAGGCCTACGGCCACGTCAACCTCGGCTTTTCGGCCAAGGAACTGCGCAAGTTCGTCGGCAAGGCCGGCCTCGAGGTCTCCAGCCTGGAAACCGTGACCCGCGAGAAGCGCCCGCCGCACTTCGAAGTGATTTCCTTGATTGCGGGGAAGCCGGGAATCGGGAATGGAGACTCGGGAATCGAAAAAGCAAACGCCAAGGCCAAAGCAGCCGTAGGAGATGTCGCATGAGCGCCGTCGCTCCTCCCCCATTCCCCATTCCTCAGTCCCCACTCCCGGCCTCCCAATGGCTCCACCCCCAGCGCGCTGAAGCGCTGCTGCAGGCCCTCTCCGAGCGGATCCTGATCATCGATGGCGCGATGGGCACGATGATCCAGCGCCATGGGCTGCAGGAGGCCGACTATCGCGGCGAGCGCTTCGCCGAGGGCTACGACGCGCAGGCCGGGCACGTGCACGGCCCCGGCTGCGACCACGCGCCGCAGGGCCACGACCTGAAGGGCAACAACGACCTGCTGCTGCTGACCCGGCCGGAGGTGATCGCCGAGATCCACCGCGCCTACCTCGACGCCGGCGCCGACCTGCTCGAGACCAATACCTTCAACGCCACCGCGATCAGCCAGGCCGACTACCACCTGGAACACCTGGTGTACGAACTCAACAAGGCCGGCGCGCAGGTCGCCCGCGCCTGCTGCGACGCGGTGGAGGCACTGACGCCGGACAAGCCGCGGTTCGTGATCGGCGTGCTCGGCCCGACCAGCCGCACCGCCTCGATCAGCCCGGACGTCAACGACCCCGGCTTCCGCAACACCAGCTTCGACGAACTGCGCGCCACCTACCGCGAAGCGATCGACGGCCTGATCGACGGCGGCGCCGACACGCTGATGGTGGAGACCATCTTCGACACGCTCAACGCCAAGGCCGCGCTGTACGCGATCGAGGAAGTGTTCGACGCGCGCGGCGGGCGCCTGCCGGTGATGATCTCCGGCACCATCACCGACGCCTCCGGCCGCACCCTGTCAGGGCAGACCGCCGAAGCGTTCTACGCCTCGGTCGCGCACGGGCGGCCGCTGTCGGTGGGGCTGAACTGCGCGCTCGGTGCCAAGGACCTGCGGCCGCACGTGGAGACCCTGGCACGGATCGCCGACGGCTACGTCAGCGCGCACCCCAATGCCGGCCTGCCCAACGCCTTCGGCGAATACGACGAGACGCCGGAGGAAATGGCGGCGACGCTGCGCGAGTTCGCCGAGTCCGGGCTGCTGAACCTGGTCGGCGGCTGCTGCGGCACCACCCCGGCGCACATCCGCGCCATCGCCGAGGCGGTGCGCGGGCTGCCGCCGCGCGTGCCGCAGGCGGCGCAGGCGCAGGCCGCCTGATGAACGCCGCGCGCACCCTCGCCGTCGCCACCCGCGTGCGCGCCTGCACCTCCCTGTTTCCGGAACGCTGATCATGTCCTCCGCCCGCCACACCCGCCTGTCCGGCCTGGAGCCGCTGCTGCTGACCCCGGACCTGCTGTTCGTCAACGTCGGCGAGCGCACCAACGTCACCGGCAGCGCGCAGTTCCGCAAGCTGATCAAGGAAGAGCGCTACGAGGAAGCGGTGGAGGTGGCGCGCCAGCAGGTCGCCAACGGCGCGCAGATCCTCGACGTCAACATGGACGAGGGCCTGATCGACTCGGAGAAGGCGATGGTGCGCTTTCTCAACCTGATCATGTCCGAGCCGGACATCGCGCGCATCCCGATCATGGTCGACTCCTCCAAGTGGAGCGTGATCGAGGCCGGGCTGAAGTGCCTGCAGGGCAAGAGCGTGGTCAATTCGATCTCGCTCAAGGAAGGCGAGGCGCAGTTCGTCGAGCACGCGCGCAAGGTGCTGCGCTACGGCGCCGCGGCGGTGGTGATGGCCTTCGACGAGGTCGGCCAGGCCGACACCTGCGCGCGCAAGGTGGAGATCTGCACCCGCGCCTACCGCATCCTCACCGAGCAGGTCGGGTTCCCGCCGGAAGACATCATCTTCGATCCGAACATCTTCGCCGTGGCCACCGGCATCGAGGAGCACGACAACTACGCGGTCGACTTCATCGAAGCGACCCGCGAGATCAAGCGTACTCTGCCGCATTGCCACATCTCCGGCGGCGTCTCCAACGTGTCGTTCTCGTTCCGCGGCAACGAGACCGTGCGCCAGGCGATCCACTCGGTGTTCCTGTACCACGCCATCGCCGCGGGCATGGACATGGGCATCGTCAACGCCGGCGGCATGCCGATCTACGACGAACTGGATGCGGAGCTGCGCGAACGCGTGGAGGACGTGATCCTCAACCGCCGCCGCGACGCCACCGAGCGCCTGCTGGAGATCGCCGAGCGTTACAAGAAGGCGGGGAATCGGGATGCGGGAACCGGGAATCGGGAAAAGCTGGCGTGGCGCGAAAAGACGGTGCGCGAGCGGTTGAGCCATGCGCTGGTGCATGGCATCGACGAGTTCGTCGAGGTCGATACCGAAGAGGCACGGCAACAGTCGACGCGGCCGCTGGACGTGATCGAAGGTCCGCTGATGGACGGCATGAACGTGGTCGGCGATCTGTTCGGCGCCGGCAAGATGTTCCTGCCGCAGGTGGTGAAGTCGGCGCGGGTGATGAAGAAGGCAGTCGCCTACCTGCTGCCCTACATCGAGGCGGAAAAGCTGCGCAGCGGCGACACCGGCAAGTCCAACGGCAAGATCATCATGGCCACGGTCAAGGGCGACGTGCACGACATCGGCAAGAACATCGTCGGCGTGGTCCTGGCCTGCAACAACTTCGACGTGATCGACCTGGGGGTGATGGTGCCCACCCAGACCATCCTCGACCGCGCCCGCGCCGAGAACGCCGACATCATCGGCCTGTCCGGGCTGATCACCCCGTCGCTGGAAGAGATGACCCACGTCGCCCGCGAGATGCAGCGGCAGGGTTTCTCGATGCCTCTGCTGATCGGCGGCGCCACCACCTCGCGCGCGCACACCGCGCTGAAGATCGACCCGCACTATGCGGCGCCGACGGTCTGGGTGAAGGACGCCTCGCGCGCGGTCGGCGTGGCGCAATCGCTGATCTCGCGCGACCTGCGCGCGGCCTTCGTCGCCGCCAACGACGCCGACTACGCCGAGATCCGCCAGCGCCACAAGAACCGCGGCGACGCCAAGCGCCTAGTGTCGCTCGCGCACGCGCGCGGCCAGCGCTTCGACGGTGGCTGGGACGCCTACACCCCGCCCGCGCCGAGGCAGCCCGGCCTGCACGTGTTCGACGACTACCCGTTGGACGACCTGGTTCCGCTGATCGACTGGACCCCGTTCTTCCAGGCCTGGGAACTGGCCGGCAAGTTCCCGGCAATCCTCACCGACGAGATCGTCGGCCAGCAGGCCAGCGAGCTGTACCAGGACGCGCGGGCGATGCTGCAGCGGATCGTCGAAGAGAAATGGCTGACCGCCAAGGCCGTGTTCGGGCTATGGCCGGCGCAGTCGGTGGGCGATGACGTTGTGGTCCTGACGGACCGGGAATCGGGAGACGGGAATGGGGACTCGTCGAGCGGGACTGCGCCGCTCGACCATTCCCGATTCTCCATTCCCCATTCCCTGCATTTCCTGCGCCAACAGGTCGACAAACCCGCCGAGCGCCCGGACTTCTGCCTGACCGACTTCATCGCCCCGCGCGACAGCGGCAAGCAGGACTGGATCGGTGCGTTCGCGGTCACCGCCGGCATCGGCATCGAGCCGCACGTGGCGCGCTTCGAGGCGGCGCACGACGACTACAACGCGATCCTGCTCAAGGCCCTGGCCGATCGCCTGGCCGAGGCGCTGGCCGAGCGCCTGCACCAGCGCGTGCGCACCGAGTTCTGGGGCTATGTCGACGACGAAGCGCTGGACAACGAGGCGCTGATCGCCGAGCGCTACCGCGGCATCCGTCCCGCACCCGGATATCCGGCCTGCCCCGACCACAGCGAGAAGCAGACCCTGTTCGCGCTGCTCGACGCCGAACGCAACGCCGGCATGTCGCTGACCGAGAGCTTCGCGATGCTGCCGACCGCGGCGGTGTCCGGTTACTACTTCAGCCACCCGCAGAGCCAGTACTTCGTGGTCGGCCGGCTGGGCAAGGACCAGCTCGCCGACTACGCCCGGCGCAAGGGCGTCTCGCTGCAACAGGCCGAGCGCTGGCTGGCATCGAACCTGGATTACGATCCGGAGTGAACCGGGACCCGCCGCCGGTACGCGCACCATCGCCTGCATCGCCACTCCCCAACCGCCTTCGCGCCCATCGCCGATGCCCATCTCCATCGCATCCCCGCTGAAGATCGTGGTCACCGGCAGTGCCGGCCGGATCGGCCGCGCGATCCACATCCGGCTCTCCCGCGAACACCGCGTCAGCGGCCTCGACCGCACGCCCTGCTCCACCGCCGACTGGGTCGGCGACCTCGACGATGCCGCGCTGCTGGCGCAGGCGCTGCAGGGCGCCGACGCGGTGATCCACACCGCCGCGCTGCATGCGCCGCACGTCGCGCACGTGCCGGCGGCGCGGTTCCGCCAGGTCAACGTCGACGGCACCCGCCACGTGCTGGATGCCGCCGCGGCGGCCGGCGTGCGTCGCATCGTGTTCACCAGCACCACCGCGCTGTACGGCAGCGCCGCCACGCCCGAGGGCACCGCGGGCTGGGTCGACGAGACGCTGGCGCCGCAGCCGCAGACCATCTACCACCGCACCAAGCTGGAGGCCGAGGCGCTGCTGCGCGAGGCCGCCGACCAGGGCGGGCCGAGCGTACGCATCCTGCGCATGTCGCGCTGCTTCCCGGAGCCGGTGAACGTGATGGCCGCGTTCCGCCTGCATCGCGGCATCGACGCGCGCGACGTGGCCGAGGCCCATGCCGCGGCATTGCGGCATGCCGGGCCGGCGAGCGCGACGTTCGTGATTTCCGGCGCCACGCCGTTCCAGCGCGAGGATTGCGCCGAACTGCACAGCGCGGCACCGGCGGTCCTGCACCGCCGCGCACCGGAGTTGGTGGACGCATTCAAGCAACGCGGCTGGACGCTCCCGGAGCGGATCGACCGCGTCTACTCGGCACAGCACGCGATGCAGGCGCTGGATTGGCGACCGCGCTACGGCTTCGAGGAAGTACTGGCGCAGTACGACCAGCACGTCCCGGAGGTGCTGCCGCCCGGCGATGGCGCGGCCGCGCGCGAGTAGGCATGCGGCGATAGGAACCAGAATCTCGCGCACTCCAGCACCACGAGACGCTTCGCGCCGACCCTCACCCCAACCCCTCTCCCGACTGGAGAGGGGCTTCGGGCTCAGCGCAGCAACACCGAAATGCCGAGGCCGCCCTGCCAGTCCGGGGTCTGCGACGACAGGCCGCGCAGCACCGACACATCCAGTTGCACGCGCTTGGCGAACAACCAGGTGACGCCGCTGCCGAGCGCACGCATGTCGTCCTCGCCGCCGCCGATGCCGGCCTCGACGTAGGCGCTCAGGGTGTCTCCGGCGTAGAAGGTATAGCTCGGCGACACGCTCCAGCCGGAGCCGTCCTCGCTGTCGCTGACATTGCCGTACAGCGCCAGGCTGCGGCCTTCGGGCAGGTCCCAGCCGGCGCTCACGCCCAGGTCGTAGCGGTGGCCGGCGTCGCCGTACGGCGCGCGCCCGACCGGCAGGCTGGCGCTGCCGAGCAGCGCCCAGGTGAAGCCGTCGCTGGCGCTCGGCAGCGCCTGCTTGATGCCGACGCTGCCGTCGCCGCCGCTGTGCCCGCGCCGATCCTGCCCGCCGCCGCGCACGCGCTGCCAGACCTGGCTGTCGATCGCCAGCTGCAATTCGGTGCTCGTGCTCAGGCCGAACCGCAGGCGGCTGTTGGCGACGTACTCGGTGCTGCGCACGTCGCCGTCGCGGTCGTAGCTGCCGTCGAAGAACGCCTGCTCCCAGGCCACCTGGCCGCGCTGCAGGGTGGTCGAGGCGAAGCCGATGCCGGGCCGGTCGAACGCGGGCGCGTCCTCGGCGCAGGCGACACCGGCGGCACCGGCATGGACGGCCAGCAGCAGCGCCCCGCGCAGCAGCGCATCGCCTCGGCGGCGCAACCGCGGCCGCCGACAGGCAACGGATGGCGGGACGACTGGCGATAGCCGCGGCGCGACGAAACGTGGAACGGGCATGCGCGAACTCCTTGCGACGCGGGAGGCGCAGGGCTGCGCCTCAGGGCACCGGCGGCGAGTTTGCCTGAATCGCAGCGAAATGGGACGTGAAGCCCGGCAGCAGCACGCGGTTGCCGTAGCCGCTGAGGTGGTCGGCGTCGAAGAACAACGGACGCCCGTCGCGGCGTCCGCTGCACTGCTGCGCGTCGCACAGCAGCGGCAGCGGATCCCACACTGAGGCATGCGGCAGTTGCGCGGCGATGCGCTGCAGGCTCTGCAGCACCGGCGCGCGATAGCGCTCCATGGTCGCGCGCGGGATCGGGATGCCGTGCGCGCAGATCGGATTGCCGCGGTTGAACCAGTCCGAGCAGCGGTACGGCGGCGCGCGCAGCACCGGCTTGGGCGCCTCGAAGACGATGCGCACGCCGCGCTGCGTCAGCGGCTGCAACAGCACCACCGCGGCCGTTTCGCCGGCGCTGCGCGCGGCCTGCGCGGCGGCGCCCTCCTGCTCGGCCATCACCGTCGTCTCGTCGAACAGGCGATCCTGGTCCGCCAGCCGCAGCACCCGCAACGCGGGCAGGAACAGCACGTCGCCGCTGCGCGCGTGCGCGGCGACGTCGGCCAGGGTGCTGCGTTCGTAGGCCTGGCAACCGGGATTGCCGGCCTGCCAGGCCTGCAGGCCGACGATCGGGCAACCGCCGACGCCGTACAGGCGCACCGGCACCCCGCTCTGCAGCGCGAAGCGTCGCAGCAGTTCGTTATAGGCCAGCGCATGCGAGTCGCCGGCGACGAACAGTTGGCCGCCATCGCGGTTGTGCAGCGTGCAGGCACCTCGCTCGAACAGCTTGGCGCTGCCCACCTGCACCGGCACCTGGCGGGTCTGCAGCGTGCACTGCGGGAACTCCCGGCGCAGGCCCTTGGCATACGCATACCAATCCAGCGGATGCCGGCTGACCGTGCTCAGCCCGTAGTAACGCTGGGTGTCCTGCAGCAGCGCGTGCGTGCCGGCGGCGAGCAGCACCAGCCCCACTCCGGCGACGATGGTCCGCGCCGGCGTGCGTGCGCGGCCGATCCGGCCATGCCGCCACGGCAGCTCCACCCAGCGGTACGAGGCCAGCGCCAGCAGCGCCACCAGCAGCAGCGCCGCGGCCCTGGTCGAGGCCGATTCCAGGCCGACGGTCCAACGCAGCAGCACGAACACCGGCCAGTGCCACAGATACAGCGAGTAGGACACGCGGCCGATCGCCACCGGCACGCGATGGGCCAGCGCGCGGCGGGTCCAGCCGGCCGGGGCACCGTGCAGCAACGCCAGCAGGCCGAGCGTGCCCAGCACCGGCCACAGCCCATCCGGCCACGGCGAGTGGCCGGGACGCGCACGCCACAGGCCGACCGCGACCGCGCCCAGCGCCACCGCCAGCAGCGGCGAGCGCCAGTTCCAGGCGCCCGGCGGCGGCGCCTGCGTGCCGGCGTCGAAGCGTCCGCGCAATGCCAGCACCTGGTACAGCAGCACGCCGCTGCCGAGTTGCCAGAAGCGTGCGGTGGTCAGGTAGAACGCCGCCGCGGCATCGCCGGCATCGCGACTGCGCAGCCAGGCGAACGCCAGCGAGGCAGCCGAGGCCAGCGCCACCAGCAGCGTCGACCACAGCCGGCCGCGGCCGCCGCGGTTCCAGGCCAGGAACAGCAGCGGGAACAGCAGATAGAACTGCTCCTCCACGCCCAGCGACCAGGTGTGCGTGTACGGATTGAATTCGGCCTTGGGCGAGAAGTAGTCGTTGCCGGTCGCGGCCAGCACCCAGTTGCTGAGGCCGACGAAGGCCATGCGCCCGGTCTTGGCGCTGGTCTCGCTGAGCCAGGACTCGGGAATGAACAGGCCGCTGGCCAACGCCGTGAGCAGCAGGCACACCACCAGGGCCGGCGCGATGCGGCGCATGCGCCGCGCGTAGAACTGCGCGAACACGCCCAGCTGTCCGGCCGCCGGCAGGCGCTGCAGCGAGGCGCTGACCACGAAGCCGGAGATCACGAAGAACATGTCCACGCCGGCGAACCCGCCCGGCAGCCATGCCGGATCGAGGTGATAGGCGATCACCGCCAGTACCGCGATCGCGCGCAGCCCGTCCACGTATGGCAGGTAGCCGCCCGCGTGCGGCGGCGTGCGCAGACGCCCGGCGTCCTGCGTGCCCGTCCCTGGCAGCGCCACGCTTACCAGACCAGATCGTCGGGGATCTGGTACTTCGGGTCGGCGTAGGGGTCTTCCTCGGCAGGCGCGTTCGGGTCGACCCGCAGCGCCACCGCCGCCGGGAAGATCGCTTCGGCCTGGTCGAGCAGCGCCGCGGTCACCAGCAAGTAGCGGCCGTTCTGCTGCAGCACGCCCAGTTCGCCGGCGTTGAGCGCCTTGAGCTGGTCGGCGGTGACGTAGATGCGCTTGATCTTGCCGCCATAGGGGAAATGGCGGGCGATGTCGGCCTCGGCGTGGTTCAGCGCCTGGCCCTTGAGCAGTTCGTCGAGCCTGGCCCGCGCCTCACGGCGCAGGCGCGCTTCTTCCTGTTTCTGCCGCTCCGCCTCGATGCGCTCGTCCTTCTCGCGCTGGGCGCGGATCGCGTAGGCCTTGGCCAGGTCGATGTCCTCGCGGCTGCGCTGCGGCCGCGCCGCTTGGCCGCCCGCACCCTGCGGCTTACCGTGACCCTGGCCGTGCGGACGGCCACGCCCGCCGCCGGGCTTGCCGGCATTGGGTGCGCCGACGGGCGCGCGCTCGCCGCGCGCCCCGGCCGGTGCCGGGCGCTGGCCCGGCCGTCCCTGCGGCCGCGGCGCGGCAGGCGGGGCCTTGCGTTCGGGTTTCGGCGCAGGCTTGAAGCCCAGGCCCAGCAATTGCTCGCGGAGGGTATCGCTCATCGGGACGGCATCGGTCGGTTCGGGGGATCAGTAATGCGGCGGCGGCGGTTCGTCGGCCGGGTCGGCGTAGAGCGTGCTGCGCACCTTGCCCAGATCCTCGAGCAGGTGACGCAGCAACTCGGCGTTGCGCTGGCTTTCGATCCGCGCTTCGGCCAGGGCATCGCTCATTTCCGCCAGCGCCTGCTCCTGGAAGGAGAGGCGCGTTTCCAGCTCGATCAGGCGGTTCTCCAGCAACCGGTCCTGGGTGGAAAAATCATGCTGCATGGATCGAACGTCCGCGGCCGATGCCGTAGTACGCCAGGCCGAAGCTCTCGATTTCCTGCGGATCGTAGAGATTGCGGCCATCGAACACCACCGCATCGCCGATCAGCTCCTTCATGCGGGTGAAGTCCGGGCTGCGGAACTGCTTCCATTCGGTGACCACGGCCAGCGCATCGGCGCCTTCCAGCGCGTCGAAGGCATCCTCGCAGAAGTGCAGATCGTCGCGCTCGCCGAAGATGCGCTTGGCCTCGTCGGTCGCCTCCGGATCGTAGGCGCGGACCGTTGCGCCCGCTTCCCACAGTTGCGCGAGCAGGCGGCGGCTGGAGGCGGCACGCATGTCGTCGGTGTTGGGCTTGAACGCCAGGCCCCACACCGCGAAGGTCTTGCCCTTCAGCGACTGCGCCGCGCCGTAGTGGCGCTGGATCAGTTCGTACAGATGGCCCTTCTGCGCCTCGTTGACCGCTTCCACCGCATCCAGCAGCCTGGGCGCGTGACCGTACTGCTGCGCGGTGCGCGCCAGGGCCTGCACGTCCTTGGGGAAACACGAGCCGCCGTAGCCTGCGCCCGGATAGATGAAGTGCCAGCCGATACGCGGATCCGAGCCGATGCCCTGGCGCACCTTCTCCACGTCGGCGCCGACGCGCTCGGCGATGTTGGCGATCTCGTTCATGAAACTGATCTTGGTCGCCAGCATCGCGTTGGCCGCGTACTTGGTCAGTTCGGCCGAGCGCACGTCCATCTCCACGATGCGGTCGTGGTTGCGGTTGAACGGCGCGTACAGGCGGCGCAGGCGCGCGGCCGAGCCGGGCTTGCTGCTGCCGATGACGATGCGGTCCGGCCGCATGCAGTCGGCGACCGCATCGCCTTCCTTGAGGAACTCCGGATTGGAGACCACGTCGAAGTCGATCGCCTCGCCGCGTGCGTCCAGCTCGGCGGCGATCGCCGCACGCACCTTGTCGGCGGTGCCCACCGGCACCGTGGACTTGTTGACCACGATGGTCGGCCCCTGGATGTGCTGGCCGATGGTGCGGGCCACCGCCAGGACGTACTGCAGATCTGCGCTACCGTCCTCGTCCGGCGGCGTGCCGACGGCGATGAACACGATATCCCCATGCGCGATGGCGCTGGCCGCATCGGTGGTGAAGAACAGCCTCCGTGCGGCGTGGTTGGCCTTGACCATCGGCGAGAGGCCAGGCTCGTAAATCGGGACCACGCCCTTGTTGAGCCCATCCACTTTGGCCTGGTCGATGTCTACGCACACCACATGGTGGCCGACTTCGGCCAGACAGGTTCCGGTGACGAGCCCGACATAGCCGGTGCCGAATATCGCTACGCGCATGTAATCTCCTTTCGGTTATTGAAGGATGTTCAAAAGTTCCACGTCGAAGGTCAACATCGCATCCGGGCCGATCGGGCCGCCCGGCGTTCCCTGCGGGCCGTAGCCCAGGTTGGACGGAATCCAGAAGCGGTACTTGGACCCCACCGGCATCAGCGCCACGCCCTCGCTCCAGCCCGGCACGACCTGGTTGAGCGCGAACTCGGCCGGCTGGCCGTTCTTGTACGAGCTGTCGAAGACGGTGCCGTCGAGCAGCTTGCCTTCGTAGTTCACCCGCACCTTGCTGGTGGAGGTGGGCCGCGGGCCGCTGCCTTCGCGCAGCACCATGTACTGCAGGCCGGACGGGGTGGTGATCACGCCCTTCTGGTTCTTGTTCTGCGCCAGGAAGGCATTGCCTTCCTGCTTGTTCTTGGTCGCTACCGCGGCCTGCTTGGACGCACCGAAGGCCTGCAGCGTGGCCATCGCCTGCTCCTGGGTCATCGCGGTCTGGCCCTTGGCGAACACCGTGCGCACCGCGCCCATCAGCGTCGGCAGGTCGATGTCGTTCTGGATCCGCGCCAGCGACGGACCGACCGCGCGGTCGCCCAGCATCAGGCCCACGTTCTCCTTGGACACCGGCGGCGGCTGCGTGCCCGGCGCCATGCCCGGCACCGGTTGGCCGTTGCGCACGGCCAGCTGCGTGCGCAGCGCGGTATCGGTGGCCTGGGTCTGCTCATCGGACAGCAGCGGCTTGCCCTGCTTGAAGGCGTTCTCGATCGCGCGCTGCATCGCGTCCACGTCGATGTCCTGGGCGATGGGCTCGAACGAGCGCGCCACATCCATGCCGATCGCGTAGCTGACCTTCTGCTTTTCCGTGCTCAGCGTCGTCGCCGTGCTGCCGGCCGCCGGCGCCTGCGCGGACGCATGACCGGCGACCATCGCCATCCCCACCACCAGCGACGCCACGGCGCCGCGCATTCCCATCTTCATTCGCTACTTTCCCTGGAAGTGAACTGTGTACTGGATGCGCCGGGGTGGCGCGGAGGCCGGCATTGTCGCACGCGCGGCCGAGATGTTGACCCGCTTTCAGTGCGACGCCGGCTGCGCTTTCAGTTCGCGTTCGATGGCACTGCGCAAGGCCGGATCGTCGGGCGTGACCTTGCTCGGAAATTGCGCGACCACATGCCCGTCGCGCGCGATCAGATACTTGTGGAAATTCCAGCCCGGCGCCACGCCGGTGGCCTGGGTCAGTTGCTTGTACAGCGGCGTCGCGTCGTCGCCGATCACATGCACCTTCTCGAACATCGGGAACTTCACCCCGTAGGTGAGCGTGCAGAATTCCTGGATCTGCTTCTCCGATCCCGGCTCCTGGCCCTTGAAGTCGTTGGACGGGAAGCCGAGCACGCTGAAGCCCTGCGCCGCGTACTGCTGCTGCAGTTTCTCCAGGCCGTCGTACTGCGGGGTGTAGCCGCACTTGCTGGCGGTATTGACCACCAGCAGCACCTTGCCGCCGTAGGTCTTGTTCAGGTTCACCTTGTCCTTGCCGGCCAGCGGACGGTAGTCCCGGTCCAGCAAGGAGCCCGCCCAGGCACTGCCGACGGTGCCGGCAGCGGCCAGGATCGCGAGGAAAAACAGACGCTTGGAAAATTTCATGGGGCACCGTCGAAAAGAAAAGGGGAGTGACGCACGACCAGGTCGAAAGTTGGGCCTGCAGCGTGTTGACATGCCGTGTAACGGTGTTATAGTTAAATACAACACCACTCACCCAGAGCAGGTCCCACGATGAACCTCAAACGCCTCCAGCGCAGTCTTCCGGCCCTGGTCATCGTCGGCACCCTGCTCTGCGCGAGCTGGATCGGCGCCCAACGCCACCAGGGACGGCCGCTGGATTATGGCGCCAGCACGCCGCACGACGACAGCGCCGCCGGCGCCGCACCTTCCAACGTCCCGACGGTGCGGCGTCTGCGGGCCTCGCTGTCCGTGCCTTATTTCTCCTTCGCGCGCACCCTGCGCCCACGGAGCTGACCATGAGCGATATCCAATGGAGCGACGGCGCTCCGATCTACCGCCAGCTGAAGGACCGGGTCATCGCGATGATGCTCGACGGCATCCTCAAGCCCGGCGACGCCCTGCCCTCGGTGCGCCAGGTGGCCGCCGAATACCAGCTCAACCCGATCACCGTCTCGCGCGCCTACCAGGAACTGGCCGACGAGGCCCTGGTCGAGAAGCGCCGCGGGCTGGGCATGTTCATGACCGAGGAAGCGGCGCAGAAGCTGCGCGGCAGCGAACGCGATCGCTTCCTCAACGAAGAGTGGCCCCTGGTGCTGGAACGCATCCAGCGCCTGGGCCTGACATTGGAAGACTTGTTGCCACCGGGGAAAACGCCATGACTGCCGCTGTCGCCGCATCCGAATCCGTCGTCTACGCGCAGGGGTTGCGCAAGACCTACAACCACAAGCCGGCCCTGGCCGATGCGTCCTTCACCATCGCGCCCGGCCGCATCGTCGGCCTGATCGGCCCCAACGGCGCCGGCAAGACCACCGCATTGAAGGCGGTGCTGGGCCTGACCGCCGTGGAAGGCGAACTGCGCGTGCTGGGGATGGACCCGCGCAAGCAGCGCGACGCGCTGATGAACGAGGTGTGCTTCATCGCCGACGTGGCGGTGCTGCCGCGCTGGATGCGGGTGAGCGAGGCGATCGACTTCGTCGCCGGCGTGCATCCGCGCTTCGATCGCGCCAAGTGCGAGCGCTTCCTGGCCAACACCAAGCTCTCGCCCAAGCTGCGGGTGCGCGAGATGTCCAAGGGCATGATCGTGCAGTTGCACCTGGCGCTGGTGATGGCGATCGACGCGCGCCTGCTGGTGCTGGACGAGCCGACCCTGGGCCTGGACATCCTGTACCGCAAGGAGTTCTACCAGCGCCTGCTGGAAGACTACTTCGACGAGCAGAAGACCATCGTCATCACCACCCACCAGGTGGAGGAGATCGAGCACATCCTCACCGACGTGCTGTTCATCCGCGACGGTCGCATCGTGCTCAGCGCCGACATGGAGCACATGGCCACCCGCTACACCGAACTGCTGGTGCCGGCCGAGCGCATCGAGGCGGCGCGCGCCTTGCAGCCGATCGACGAACGCGGCCTGCCGTTCGGCAAGTCGGTGTTCCTGTACGACGGCGTGCCGCAGGCGCAACTGGCCGCACTCGGCGAAACCCGCACTCCCGGCCTGGCCGACCTGTTCGTCGCCATCATGAAGGGCACCTACGCATGAACGCTCCCGCCAAGACAATCTCTCCCGTGTCCACCTTCACGTGGCTGCTCAAGCGCGAATTCTGGGAACACCGCGGCGGCTTCCTGTGGGCGCCGGTCATCACCGGCGGCATCGTCGCCACGCTGTACACGGTGCTGTCGATCATCGGCAGCATCGCCGGCCGCAACCATGGCGGCAGCTCGCGCCTGAACGACGTCCAGTGGGATGGCCAGGCCCAGAACGCCCACCAGATCATCGGCGCGGTCGGCGACGGCACCATGCTCGCCGGCGTGGTCCTGGCCTGCATCGTGGTCGGCTTCGTGGTGTTCTTCTATGCGCTGGGCGCGCTGTACGACGACCGCCGCGACCGCAGCGTGCTGTTCTGGAAGTCGCTGCCGCTGTCGGACACCAGCACCGTGCTGTCCAAGGCCGCCTGGGCGCTGTTGCTGGCGCCGCTGCTGGCGATCGGCGTCGGCCTGCTGATCGGCCTGGCGCTGTGGGTGGTCACCGCCCTGACCCTGTCGGTCAACGGCATCCCGCAGAGCACCGCGGTGTTCACCGAATCGCACCCGCTGCGCATCATCGGCATGGTCCTGGCCGCGCTGCCGGTGCAGGTGCTGTGGTCGCTGCCGGCGATCGGCTGGCTGATGCTGTGCTCGGCCTGGGCGCGCAGCAAGCCGTTCCTGTGGGCGGTGCTGATCCCGATCCTGGGCTGCGTGACCGCCAGCATGATGGGCATCCTGCCGATGCTCAACGTCAACCACAACCTGATCTGGTACACCGTGGTCTATCGCGGCCTGCTCAGCGTGCTGCCGGGCAGCTGGGGTCCGGTGCTGAACGAACAGGTGGCCGAAACCCACATCAGCGGTCCGCAGGACCTGGTCAACGCGATCCATCTCGGCGACACCTGGGTGCTGTTCCGCGATCCCGACCTGTGGATCGGCGCCGCGGTCGGCGTGGCCTTCATCGTCGCCGCGATCTACGTGCGCCGCTGGCGCGACGAAGCCTGATCGCAACGCCGTCTCTCTTCCCATTTCCGCAAGGAGTTTTCCGATGTACAAGACCCTCGCCGTGTGTGCCCTGCTGTCGCTGCCGGCCATCGCCATGGCCGACGACTGCAAGTATTCCGAACCGCGCGAACTGAAGCTGGACCTGGCCGGCGTCAAGTCGGTGCTGCTGGACGTGCAGCAGAACGACCTCAAGCTCACCGGCGCCAGCGGCGGCGACTCCACCCTGCGCGGCCGCGCCTGCGCCTCCGACGCGGACATGCTCAAGGAGTTGACCCTGCGCCAGCGCCACGACGGCGACACCCTGGTGGTGACGCTGAAGCACGAGGGCAAGATCCACGGCATCAGCGTCGGCAACCGCTACGCCTATCTCAACGTCGCCGGCAGCATCCCGGCCAACCTGCCGGTGCAGCTGCAACTGGGCTCGGGCGATGCCGAGATCAGCGGCGTGGCCTCGCTCGACGCCAAGATCGGCTCCGGCGACCTGCATGCGCAGAACATCCGCGGTGCGGTCAGCGCCACGGTCGGCTCCGGCGACATCGAACTGCGCAATGTCGGCAGCGTGGCCCTGCCGACGCTGGGCTCGGGCGACGTCAAGGCCGACCAGGTCGGCGGCGACGTCAAGGTCGGCACGGTCGGCTCCGGCGACCTCACGGTGCACGGGGTGCGCGGCGGCGTGCAGGTCGACAGCGTCGGCTCCGGCGACGTGCAACTGCGCGATGTCAGCGGCAGCGTCGCGGTGCAGACCGTGGGTTCCGGCGACCTGGATGTCGGCACCGTCGGCGGCAACCTGAGCGTGCAGAAGGTCGGCAGCGGCGACGTCACCCACCACGGCGTGCGCGGCAGCATCAACCTGCCCAAGCCGCGCTGATCCGACGCGCCACCTTCTCCCATCCGCACGAGGACACGCCCATGCAATTCCGTTCCCTGTCCCTGGCCGGTGTCGCCCTGGCCGTGCTGTTCTCGCTCAGCGCCTGCCAGCGCTCCGGCTCCTCGAACGACCGCGTCGTGGTCGACCACGGCGGCGCGCAAAGCCTGACCTTCCTCAACGGCGACCTCACCCTGAAGGCCAATGGCCAGCCGCCGGCCACCATCACCCGCGACGGCAAGCTGCTGATCGACGGCAAGCCGGTCGCCCTGGACGCCGAGCAGCAGCGCCTGCTGCTGGCCTACCGCGGCCAGGTCGAAGCGGTGGGCAAGCAAGGCGTTGAGGTCGGCAAGGCCGGTGCGGCGCTGGGCGTGAAAGCGGCCGGCGATGCGATCAACGGCGTGCTCAGCGGCGACACCGACCATATCGGCGAGCGGGTCGAGGCGCAGGCCGACAAGATCAAGCAGGCCGCGCTGAAGATCTGCGACCAGGTCGCCGCGCTGCGCGCCGCGCAGGATGCGCTGATGGAGAAGGTGCCGGCGTTCCGCCCCTACTCCACCCTCGACGACAGCGACGTCAGCGACTGCAAGCACTCGGCCGCATAATCGGCGGCAGCCACGCTGCCGCGACCATCGTCCACGAGCGTCCGTTGAGTCCGCGCTCCACCCGGCAGTCGTGCAAACGTCTGCCGGGCGGGTCGCGGTTTCAGCGGGCGTAGCGTTTCGCGCCGGCCACACAGACCATCGCGACCAGGGTCACCGCCAGCATCGTCCAGCTCACCGTTTCGTGCAGCAGCAGCGCGGCCAGGCCCAAGCCGATGAAGGGCTGGAACAACTGCAGTTGCCCGACCGCCGCGATCCCGCCTTGCGCCAGACCGCGGTACCAGAACACGAAGCCGATCAACATGCTGAACAGCGAGACATAGCCCAGGCCGAGCCATGCCGGCATGCGCACAGTGCCGAACGACGCGGGCTGCGTCAGCAAGGCCAGGGACACCATCAGCGGCAGCGACAGCACCAGTGACCAACAGATGACCTGCCATCCGCCCAGCGTGCGTGACAGGCGCGCGCCCTCCGCATAGCCCAGCCCACACAGCACGACCGCGGCCAGCATCAGCAGATCGCCCTGCCACGAGGCGTCGATCCCGCCGATCGCCGCATAGCCGGCGACGCTGCAGGCACCGGCCAGCGAGAACACCCAGAACGGTGGACGCGGGCGTTCGCCGGCGCGCAACACGGCGAAGACGGCGGTGCACAACGGCAGCAGGCCCACGAACACGATGGAATGCGCCGAGGTGACGTGCTGCAGCGCCAGTGCGGTCAGCAGCGGAAATCCGGCCACGACCCCCAGCGCCGTCATCGCCAAGGCGGGGAGCTCGGCGCGGCGCGGACGCGGTTGCCGAAACCCGAGCAGGAGCGCCAGCCCCAGCGCGGCGGCAATGCTGGCGCGGGCACAGGTCAGGAACACGGGGGAAAAATCGGCGACCGCGACGCGCGTTGCGGGCAACGACCCCGCAAAAATCATCACGCCGATACATCCATTGATCCAGCCACCGGTGGTTTTTTCCATGCGCTTCTCCGTCTGCATCGCCGTTGCAGTAGACGCCTCGCGGGACCGATCCGGCCAGATACGATCCAATACGGTTTCGCAGTACTGTTACGGCTCAAGACCCAGTACAGCTGACGAAAGTGGACAGACCCGCAGCACCCGGCACGCGCATCGATGCGGTGATGGCCGACATCCGCGCCCGCATCGCCAACCGCACCAGCCTGCCGGGAGCGCGCCTGCCCTCCGTGCGCGCGCAGGCGCGCGCGCTGCGGGTGTCGGTGTCGACGGTGGTGGAAGCCTACGAGCGGCTGGCGGCCGAGGGCGCGATCGCGGCGCGCCCAGGGTCGGGCTTCTATGTGGCCGGGTCGGTGGCCCCACTGGCGCTGGCGCAACTCGGCCCGAAGCTCGACCGGCAGATCGATCCGCTGTGGGTGTCGCGGCAGTCGCTGGAAGCGGATGCGCGCGTGCTCAAGCCCGGCTGCGGCTGGCTGCCACCCGAATGGCTGTACGGCGCGGGCATGCGTCGCGCACTGCGCACGCTGGCGCGCGCCGACACGCAGGAACTGACCGAGTACGCCACGCCCCTGGGCCACCCCGGCTTGCGCCAGTTCCTGTCGCGACGGCTGGCGGGCAATGGCGTGCAGGCGCCGCCCGAACAGATCCTGCTCGCCGAATCGGGCACGCATGCGATCGACCTGATCGGCCGTTTCCTGCTCTCGCCCGGCGACACGGTGCTGGTCGACGACCCGTGCTACTTCAATTTCCATGCCTTGCTCAAGGCGCATCGCGTGCAGGTCGTGGGCGTGCCCTATACGCCGAACGGACCGGACGTGGCGCACTTCGAAGCGGCGCTGCGGGCGTATGCGCCGCGGCTGTACATCACCAATTCGGGGATCCACAACCCCACCGGCGCGATCCTGTCCGCGACGACGGCGCACCGGCTGCTGCTCCTGGCCGAGGGCTCGGACCTGGTGATCGTCGAGGACGACATCTTCGCCGACTTCGAGACCAGCCCCGCCCCGCGGCTGGCGGCCTTCGACGGCCTGGCGCGGGTCATCCAGATCGGCAGCTTTTCCAAGACGGTGTCGGCGTCGCTGCGTTGCGGCTACATCGCCGCACGTGGCGACTGGATCGAAAGCCTCGCCGACCTGAAGATCGCCACCAGCTTCGGCGGCGGCCGGCTGGCGGCCGAGGCCGTGCTGATCGCCCTGACCGACAGCGGCTACCGCCGGCATCTGGAGACCTTGCGGCGGCGCCTGGCGGAGCAGATGGCCAGGACGGTAGAGCGGCTCCAGGGTCTCGGCATCCGACCCTGGCTGATTCCGCGGGCCGGCCTGTTCCTTTGGTGCAGGCTGCCCGCGGGCATGGAGGCCGCAGCGATCGCGCACGCCTGCCTGCAGGAAGGCGTGGTGCTGGCGCCGGGCAATGCGTTCAGCCAGTCGCTGAGCGCGGGCGATTTCCTGCGCTTCAACGTCGCGCAATGCACCGACGAGCGGATGTTCAGCGTGCTCGCGCGCGCCATGCAGTCCGCTTCGAACTCACGCAGATGATGCGCGGCCCGCGCGCCTCGGCACGACCGCAGCCGCCGCACGTTCTAGAATGCCCGCACTCCCCCACTGCATCGCCTCCATGAAGAAGACGCTGTTCGCCTGGTTCTCGCTGCTGTCGCTGTGCCTGCTGCTCGCCGCCTGCGGCGGACGCGGCGGCGAGACCGCCTCCTCGCGCGCCGAGCGCAGCAAGCCGCGCGTGGCGGTGGACAGCATGAACGTGATGCTGCGTCGCGCCCCGGCCGCCAACGCCACCATCGGCCCCGATGGCAGCCTGCGCATCGACGACATCGAACTGCCGCTGCCACCCGCGCAGCGCACCGAACTGCAGCAGTTGTTCATGCACCTGCAGATGCAGCGCCAGCGCACCCTGGAGATCGCGGCGCCGGACCCGAACATGCGCTCGGTGGGCTTCGCGCCGACCCCGGAAATCACCGAAGCGCAGGCGGCGGTGTTGCGCGACATTCCGTCGCTGCAGCCGTACCGCGACAGCTTCGACAACCTGCAGGCCGAGCGCCGCTGAGGCGTGCCGGCACAAGAGCGCCTCCAGTAATGATGGAGGCATTTCTGTAGGAGCGGCTTCAGCCGCGATGCGCCTTCACGGTAAAGCCCATCGCGGCTGAAGCCGCTCCTACACAGGGGCTTGCGACGCAGCGCCTGGGCGCGATGTGGAAGGAACGTCAGTCCCGACGGCGGCCAGGTTCAACCGCCAGCATGCGCTCCGTCACGGCTCAGCCACCGCCGCCCGCGCCGGCGTGGATGCCGCCTTCGGTCAATGCAGCCGGATCCAGCAGCCGGCGCAGTTCGTCCTCTCCCAGGCCGCTGTCTTCCTTCGCCACCTCCAGCACCGGCCGGTTCTCCTTGTAGGCGCGCTTGGCGATCGCCGCGGCCTTCTCGTAGCCGATGATCGGGTTCAACGCGGTGACCAGGATCGGGTTGCGGTCCAGCGCCTCGCGCACCCGCTCCTCGCGCACCTTGAGCCCGGCGATCGCCGAATCGGCCAGCAGCACCGACACGTTGCCCAGCAACTGGATCGACTCCAGCAAATTGGCGGCGATCAGCGGCAGGGTCACGTTCAACTGGAAGTTGCCGGTCTGCCCGGCCACGGTGATCGCGGTGTGGTGGCCGATGACCTGCGCGCAGGCCATCACCGTGGCCTCGGGAATCACCGGATTGACCTTGCCCGGCATGATCGAGCTGCCCGGCTGCAATGCCGGCAATTCGATCTCGCCGAGGCCGGCCAGCGGCCCGGCATTCATCCAGCGCAGGTCGTTGGCGATCTTGATCAGCGCCACCGCCAGCGCATTGAGTTGGCCGGACAGTTCCACCGCATCGTCCTGCGCGGCCAGGCCCTCGAACTTGTTCTCGGCGCTCTCGAAAGTGTGGTCGGTCAGTGCCGACAGCGCCTTGGCGACCTTGCCGCCGAAGCGCGGATCGGCGTTGATGCCGGTGCCGATCGCAGTGCCGCCCAGCGGCAGCCGGCGCAGGCGCTTGAGGCTGTCGTCGATACGCGCCTGCGCCGATACCAGTTGCGCCGACCAGGCGCCGAACTCCTGGCCGAAGGTCAGCGGCATCGCGTCCATCAGGTGGGTGCGCCCGGTCTTGACCACGCCCTGCAACTGCTTGGCGCGCTTGTCGATGGTCTTGCGCAGGTGCTTCAGCGCGGGCAGCAGGTGCTCGCGCGCAGCGAGCAGCGCGGCGACGCGGATCGCGGTCGGCACCACGTCGTTGGAACTCTGGCCGAGGTTGACGTGGTCGTTGGGATGCACCGTCGGCAGCGCCTTGCTGCCGTGCTTGCCCTCGCCCTTGGCGCTGCGGTTGGCCAGCGTGGCGATGACCTCGTTGGCGTTCATGTTCGACGAGGTGCCCGAACCGGTCTGGTAGATGTCGATCGGGAAGTGCGCGTCGTGGCGGCCGTCGGCCACCTCCAACGCCGCGGCCTGGATCGCCTTGGCGACGGCCTTCGGCAGTAGGTCCAGGTCGGCGTTGACCCCGGCCGCGGCGGCCTTGATCAGGCCCAGCGCACGGATGAAGCCGCGCGGCATCGGGCGCCCGGACACCGGAAAGTTCTGCACCGCACGCTGGGTCTGCGCACCCCACAAGGCCTCTGCAGGCACCTGCAGTTCGCCCATGCTGTCGTGTTCGACCCTGAATGTGTCACTCATCGCGCAATCTCCGCATCTGCAAAAGGGAATCCATCGGCGCCGTCGTCGGACGTCCGGGGAGGCAGGCTGGCGGGAATTGCGGCTGGCGCACGCATTATCCGCGGCGCAGCGCCCGGCGTCAGCAGTGTGCGCCGGCGGATGTTAGGAATGTCTGGAGGCGTGCCAGGCGCGCGCGGTGATCGGCGGATGCAGGCAGTCGACGCGATGCCTGTCGACGGTGCGCAGTGGCCGGCCGAAGCCCCGGCAAGACGCCACGGCACGCGCGGCGGCCATGGCGACCGCCGCGGCAGGACCGGCGGCATTGCGCCGCCGGCCAGGACCCTTACTGCTGGCGATTGCTCTGGAACACCAGGTCGTTGTAGCTCTTCATCAGGCGTGCCGGCGAGCCTTCCGGCGCGACGATCGGGTTGTCCAGCGAGCGCTGCTCGAACGCGCTGTACGGAACCTTGTCCGCTATCCGCTTGATCCGTGCCTTGGATTCCTTGCGGAAGTTCTCGGCGGCGGTCTCGAAACCGCTCCAGTCGGACTTGCCCGGCTCCTGGTTGGCCACCTTGGCGTGCGCCTCGTCGGACAGGCGGTTGAAGTCGGCCACCAGCGCGGTGGCCTTGGCGGTGTCGAAGTCGTCGTCCTGCATCAGCCCGACGATGTCCTTGGCCTCGAGCATCATCGACATCCGATAGAAATCGCGGGTACGGCCCTCGGCCTTCTCCATCGCCTTCAACTGCTCGCGCTGCGCGGCGTCGTTCTGCGCCTCCAGTTCGTGGCTGAAGGCGTCGCTGGCCTCGTGGAATTCGGACAGCGCGGCCATCAGCGGCGCATGCAGTTGCTTGCCCTTGGCGAACTGATCGTCCTGGTAGTCCTCGCGGTCGTAGTAGTCGCGGGCCTGGTTGGCCAGCGGCTGCAGCGTCTTCAACGCGGCCAGATAGCGCTTGGCCGCCGCATCCAGCGCCGGCAACGCCGGCTTGGCCGCGATCGCCTCGGTCATCGGCGCGTCGCACTGCTTCATGGCGTACTCGTCGATCGGGGCGGGCCCGTACACGCTGGTTTCCTTGCCGGTGGGGCCGGCCTTGGGATCGGCCATCCAGCGCACGTACTGCTGCGCACCTTCGTGGATGCGCCCATCGACCTTGTTGAAGCATTCGATGTAGGCGTTGAGCTTGCGGGTCAGCGCCTGGTCCGCTTCGTCGGCGGCGGCGTCTGCGGGAGCATGGCTGGCATCGGCGTCGGTCGGCGTGGCCGAGGGCTTGCCGCTACAGGCGGTGAGGAAAACGGACACAGCGGCGGCCAGCGCCGCAAGACGCAAAGAAGATGTCATGGGGGAACGTTGATGTTGAAAACGGTTACAGAAAGTTTAGCAAACGAAAAGATCGTCGCGGCGTGATGGCTGGAGGGCCGGGATGATCAGCCATTCGGCTGCTGAAAGGCCGGGGAGTCGGGATTGGGATTCGCAACAGCGGTTGCGTGTCCTTCCACGGTATTTGTTGGCGACGCTTTGCCTGTGACGGAGTGCGCGAGACGGCGCGCGTCGGCGGCAGCCACGCAGCGCATCGGCTAGACTGCGACGACGTATTACCGACGGAACTCTCACGCCGCCATGGGCGACGATTCAGACTGTAGATGCCGGCGCATGCTGCGCCGGGCCACCCTCCCCGCCATTTCCATCCTGCCTGCCTGGCGCTCTGACGCCCCAGCGACGCGCGCCGGGGAACGCACATGATCGGCAACCTGCTGCTGTTGGCGCTGGCGATGCTGCTGGTGCTGCTCAACGGCTTCTTCGTCGCCGCCGAGTTCGCCCTGGTCAAGCTGCGCCACACCCAGGCCGTGGGCCTGGCCGAACACCACGGCTGGCGCGGCCGCCTGCTGCTCAACGTGCACGGCCACCTCGACGCCTACCTGTCGGCCTGCCAGCTCGGCATCACCCTGTCCTCGCTGGGCCTGGGCTGGGTCGGCGAACCGGCCTTCGCGCACCTGCTGCAGCCGTTGTTCGACCTGCTGGGGCTGAGCGAAGAGGCCGCGCGCCTGAGCGCCTTCGTCATCGCCTTCAGCGTCATCTCGTTCCTGCACATCGTGCTCGGCGAACTCGCGCCCAAGTCGATGGCGATCCGCCGCCCGGAGCGCATGTCGCTGTGGACCGCGGCGCCGCTGTACCTGTTCTACTGGGCGATGTATCCGGCGATCTGGCTGCTCAACACCAGCGCCAACGGCTTGCTGAAGGCCGTGGGCTGGGGCGAGGTCGAGCATGCCTCGCACCGCTACTCGCGCGAGGAACTGAAGCTGATCGTCGGCCGCCAGCACCCCGCCGGCGGTGCGCCCGACCACGAACTGACCCTGATGAGCCACGCGTTGGAGCTGCCGGAACTGGTGGCGGGCGACCTGATGCGCGCACGCGACCACCTGCGCGCGCTGCGCGAGGGCATGCCGCTGGAGGCGGTGATGGCCGAGTTCGCCGACAGCCGCTACAGCCGCTATCCGTGGTTCGATCGCGACGGCGAGCAGGTGCTGGGCATCCTGCACATGAAGGACCTGCTGGTGGAGATCGCCCGCGGCCGCCCCAGCGCCGACCTGCGCCCGCTGCTGCGCCCGGCCAACCTGATCGCCCTGGAGACGCCGGTGCCGCTGGTGCTGGAGCGTTTCCGCACCGGCGCCACGCACATGGCGCTGTGCGTGGACGAGCACGGCCGCATCCTCGGCTATTTCACCCTGGAAGACCTGCTGGAAGTGGTGGTCGGCGACATCGAGGACGAGCACCCGCACGTGGTCAAGGACGCGCCGACCCGCGGCGCCGACGGCAGCGTGCTGGTGGCCGGCTCGACCTCGATCTTCCGCCTCGAACGCCTGCTCGGCCGCGACCTGCGCGCGCCGGAGCACCTCAACTCGGTCGGCGGGCTGATCGTGCACCAGTTGCAGCGCCTGCCCGAGGAAGGCGAGCGGCTGGAGATCGACGGGCACCTGTTCACGGTCAAGCGCATGGCCGGTCACCGCATCCAGGCGGTGACCGTGCGGCTGGCACAGGCCGCCGAGGCCGCGCCGACGTAGAATGGCGCCCCCGCCGACACCACCCCACGCCCCCGCCATGTCCGATTCCGCCCTGCTCGCCCTGTCCCCGCTCGATGGCCGCTACGCCGGCAAGGTCGACGCCCTGCGGCCGATCTTCTCCGAATACGGCCTGATCAAGGCGCGGGTGAAGGTGGAGATCGAATGGCTGCTGGCGCTGGGCGCCGAGCCGGGCATCGGCGAGCTGGCCGCGTTCTCGCCGGCGGCGGCGCAGCGCCTGCGCGCCCTGGCCGAGGGCTTCGGCGTGGAGCACGCGGCGCGGGTCAAGCAGATCGAGCGCACCACCAACCACGACGTCAAGGCGGTGGAGTACTTCATCAAGGAGCAGCTCAAGGACGATGCCGAACTCGGCCCGGCCCTGGAGTTCGTGCATTTCGCCTGCACCAGCGAGGACATCAACAATCTCAGCTACGGGCTGATGCTGGAGCAGGCCCGGCGCGAGGTGCTGCTGCCGACCCTGGACGCGGTGATCGCGACGCTGCGCGCCCTGGCCCATGCGCAGGCCGCACAGCCGATGCTCTCGCGCACCCACGGCCAGACCGCCTCGCCGACCACCCTGGGCAAGGAGATCGCCAACGTCGTCGCGCGCCTCGAGCGCCAGCGCCGGCAGATCGCCGCGGTCGAGCTGACCGGCAAGATCAACGGCGCGGTCGGCAACTACAACGCCCACGTCGCCAGCTACCCCGACGTCGACTGGCCGGGCTTCGCGCAGCGCTTCGTGGAAAGCCTGGGCCTGGTGTTCAACCCCTACACCACCCAGATCGAGCCGCACGACAACGTCGCCGAACTGGGCGACGCCACCCGCCGCGCCAACACCGTGCTGGTCGACCTGGCGCGCGACATCTGGGGCTACATTTCGCTGGGCTACTTCAAGCAGAAGCTCAAGGAAGGCGAAGTCGGCTCCTCGACCATGCCGCACAAGGTCAACCCGATCGACTTCGAGAACGCCGAAGGCAACTTCGGCATCGCCAACGCCCTGTTCGAGCACTTCTCGGCCAAGCTGCCGATCAGCCGCTGGCAGCGCGACCTCACCGACTCCACCGTGCTGCGCGCGCTCGGTACCGCCTTCGGCCACACCCAGGTGGCGCTGGACTCGCTGGCCAAGGGCCTGGGCAAGCTGACCGTGAACCCCGAGCGCCTGGACGCCGACCTGGACGCGGCCTGGGAAGTGCTGGCCGAAGCCGTGCAGACGGTGATGCGCCGCCACGGCCTGCCCAACCCCTACGAGCAGCTCAAGGCGCTGACCCGCGGCCAGGGCATCACCGCCGACTCGATGCGCGCCTTCGTCGAGACCCTGGACCTGCCCGAGGACGCCAAGCAGCGCCTGCGCGAGCTGACACCGGGCGGCTACGTCGGCCTGGCCGAGCGGCTGGCGCGCAGCATCTGAGCTAGTCCCGTCCATCCTGGGTTAATCGGCCAGGGGCATGCTGGTGGCTCACAGCAGAGCCCCGCGATGAAACGCACCCCGTTGTTTGTGTTGCCGCTGCTGGCCCTGGCCGGCTGCGCGCAGGCGCCACGCCCGCCGGCCGGCGATGGCGCGCACACCGCCGCCCCGCGCACCGTGGTCATGCAGGCCGCGCCGCCGATCGCGGCGGCGCCGTCGGCCGGCGACATTGCCGATGGCGACGAGCGCGACGCCGAGACGCAGATCCGCATGGCCGCCTCGGCCAGCGGCGACATCGATTGCGACGGCCGCGACCTGAACATCGTCGGCCGCGACGCCACCCTGGTGCTGCACGGGCACTGCGCCACCGTCAGCCTGTTCGGCCGCAACGGCAACCTGCAGATCGAACGGGCCGACACCCTGCGCGTGCTCGGCGACAACGCGCAGGTGACGGTGCGCGGCGACGCCGGCCAGGTCGCGCTGTTCGGCCGCCACGGCCGCCTGCAGATGGCGCGCATCGCCACGCTGGAGGTGTCGGGCGACCAGAACCAGTTGCAGGCCAGCGCGATCGGCGCCATCGCCCTGCAGGGCAACGACAACGCCATCGTCCAGCGCAGCGGCACGGCCCAGGTCGACGACAGCGGCCGCGACAACCGTATCCTCGACCAGTAACGCCCAGCGCCTCGCCCGCTGCGACGCGGCCGCCACGCGCCGCGGACGTCCGAACCGCCGGCGGCGCGCCCGCTGCATGCCCACACGCGCCAGAACCCGATCGCCGGATCGCCACCGCCTTGGCCGAAGGCGATCCGCCAAGCCCACCGCGATGGCCCCACGGGCCAAACCGGCGGACAATGGCCGGGTCCGGCCGGCGCCGCCGCGCGCCCGCCCTTTCCTTCCGCGTTGCAAGGACCCCACCGCACATGGCTGCCCGCAAGACCGCCGCTCCCGCTTTCGAACTCCACGCCCGCCCCGGGCAACCGCTGGGCATGCCCGCCGCGACCTTCCTGCGCGACTACTGGCACAAGCGCCCGCTGCTGATCCGCAACGCCTTCCCCAACTTCGTTTCGCCGATCGAGCCCGGCGACCTGGCCGGCCTGGCCTGCGAAGAGGCGGCGCTGTCGCGGCTGGTCGAGCACGACCGCGCCAACGACCGCTGGCGGGTGCGCAGCGGCCCGTTCCAGGAGCACGAGTTCCCCGGCATGCCCGACCACGACTGGACCCTGCTGGTGCAGGACGTGGACAAGTGGGACCCGGACATCCGCGCCCTGCTCGAGCAGTTCCGCTTCCTGCCGCGCTGGCGGGTGGACGACGTGATGGTCAGCTTCGCCGCGCGCGGCGGCTCGGTCGGCGCGCACGTGGACCATTACGACGTGTTCCTGCTGCAGGCCCACGGCCACCGCCGCTGGCAGATCGACGCCAGCGCCGCGCTGGGCCGCCCGGCGCCGCCGACCGACTTCCGCGACGACGTGGAACTGAAGCTGCTGCGCCAGTTCGAGCCGACCCACGACTGGGTGCTGGGACCGGGCGACATGCTGTACCTGCCGCCGCTGGTGCCGCACCACGGCGTCGCCGAAGACGCCTGCCTGACCTTCTCGGTGGGCATGCGTGCGCCGTCCTCGGCCGAGCTGATCGCCGATTACCTGGACACGCTGATCGACGGCGCCGACGAGGCATTGCGCTACCACGACGAAGACCTGCAGGCGCCGGCCGATCCCTACGAGATCGATGCGGCGGCGATGGGCCGGGTGGTCGAGGCGCTGAACGCGCTGCGCATGAACGACCCGGACACGCTGGGCGCCTGGTTCGGCCGCTTCATCACCACCTACCGCGCCGCCGGCGAGATCCTGCCGCCGGCCGGGCTGCCGCCGGCGGCGGAGATCGCTGCGGCGCTGGAACAGGGCCTGGTCCTGCAGCGGCATCCCTGGGCGCGGCCGGCGTGGCGGCGCGCCAGCCGCGGCGCCATGCTGTTCTGCAGCGGCCTGGAGTTCGCGCTGCCGGTCAATGACGCCAAGCGCCTGGCCGCGGCCGAACACATCGACGGCAGCGACTACACGGCGCTGTCGGCAGCCGGCAGGCAGACCCTGCTGGAACTGATCGAAGGCGGCTTCTACCAGCCGCTGGAGGCCGAGGACGGCACCGACGAGGACGCCGACGCGGCCTGATCCGACCATGCCCGGCCCCGGTTTCCGCATCGCTGCGCTGGATCCCGTCCACGACGGCGCCGAACTGCGCGCGCTGCGTGCCGCGGCCGGCACCGTCGCGGACCCGGCCGACCCCACACGTGGAGCGCAGGACGCGCTGGGCGAGCACCTGGTCGCGCGCAGCGACGACGGCCAGATGGTCGGTGCGGCGCGGCTCGGCGCAGACCGGCGGATCGCCGCGCTGAGCGTGTTGCCGGACTGGCGTGGGCGCGGGGTCGGCAGCGCGCTGCTGCGCGGCCTGATCGCGCAGGCGCAGCAGCGGGGCTGGCCGCAGCTGGAGCTGCATGCGCCCGCCGCGACACTGGCATTCCATGCCCGCCACGGCTTCCTGCCGCCGCCGGGCGGCGTGGCCGCCTCCGCGGAGACCGTGCCGCTGCGCCGCCGCTTCGACGGCGCGGTGGCGGTGGAGGACGCGGCGATGGCGATCGCCGCCAGCATCGCGGTGCTGGCGCAGGCCCGGCGGCAGGTGCTGATCCACAGCCGCACGCTGGATCCCGGCCTGCTCGACGATGCCCGCGTGGTGGAACAGCTGCGGCGCTTCGCGGTCGCCGCGCATGCCAAGCAGGTGCGTGTGTTGCTGCACGACGCGGCCGCGCCGCAGCGCGGGGGCGCCCCCTTGCTGGCGCTGGCACAGCGCTTGCCCAGCGTGTTCCAGTTCCGCGAAGTCAGCGATCCGGTGGACCGCAGCGACGCCACCGCCTACCTGGTCGACGACGGCGGCGGCTACTACTTCCGTGGACTCGGTCACCGTTACGACGGCGAGACCGACCTGCTCGGTGGCGGCCGCGCACGCCAGTTGCGCGCCACCTTCGACCGGGTCTGGGAGCGCGCCCGGCCCTGCAGCGAACTGCGCGCACTGGGCTGGTGAGGCCGCCGCGACCACGCCGCCGCAACTGCCACGGATGAACCGGGATCGGCCTTGACCACGCCGAATGCACACCCCGGCTGGTTCATGGGGGTATAATTTTTGCGCTTGATTACGCCCGCGCGGCCCTCGCGTCCGCCGGTTCCTGCCGCAAGCCACCCCAAACAAAGCGACCGCACCCCACCATCGTGGACAATCTACTCAAGCAGTTTGCGCAGTCATCGCAACTCGCCGGCGGCAATGCCGCCTATATCGAAGACCTGTACGAACAGTATCTGGTCTCTCCCGACAGCATCGATCCCAAGTGGAAAACCTACTTCGACGGCTTCCAGGGCCGCGATGCCGGTGACGTTCCCCACTCTGCGGTCATCGCCCACATCGCCAGCGCCGCGCGCCAGGCCGCCAACAGCGGCACCGGCCCGAGCGGCGACGAGCGCGAGCGCCATGTCGGCCGCCTGATCACCGCCTACCGTTCGCGCGGCCACCTCGGCGCGCGCCTGGATCCGCTGGGCCTGACCCCGCCGGTGAACCCGCCGGACCTGGGCCTGCCGTTCCACAGCCTGTCGGAAAGCGATCTGGGCAGCGAGTTCAGCACCGGCGGCCTCGGCGGCCAGCCGCGGATGAAACTGCGCGACCTGCTGGCGCGGCTGAAGGCGACCTACACCGGGTCGGTCGGCAGCGAGTTCATGCACATCTCCGAGTTCGAACAGCGCCAGTGGATCTACCAGCGCCTGGAGAACGCGGGCGGCAACATCGCCGGCGACGCCGCCAGCCGCCGCCGCACCCTGGAGCGGATCACCGCCGCCGAGGGCCTGGAGCGCTACCTGCACACCAAGTACGTCGGCCAGAAGCGCTTCTCGCTGGAAGGCGGCGACTCGCTGATCCCGATGATGGACGTGCTGGTGCAGCGCGCCGGCAACGACGCGGTCAAGGACATCGTGGTCGGCATGGCCCACCGCGGCCGCCTCAACGTGCTGGTCAACACCCTGGGCAAGAACCCGCGCAAGCTGTTCGACGAGTTCGAAGGCAAGTTCGAGCACGCCCACGACGACCGCGCCCACACCGGCGACGTGAAGTACCACATGGGCTTCTCCGCCGACGTGGCGGTGGCCGACGGCAAGTCGGTGCACCTGGCGCTGGCGTTCAACCCCTCGCACCTGGAAATCGTCGACCCCGTGGTGGTCGGCAGCGTGCGTTCGCGCCAGGAGCGCTACGGCGACGCCGCGCGCAAGTCGGTGCTGCCGGTGATCATCCACGGCGACGCCGCGTTCGCCGGCCAGGGCGTGGTCATGGAGCTGTTCCAGATGTCGCAGGCGCGCGGCTTCGCGGTCGGCGGCACCGTGCACATCGTGGTCAACAACCAGATCGGCTTCACCACCAGCGCCCGCGACGACGCCCGTTCCACGCTGTACTGCACCGACGTGGCCAAGATGATCGGCGCGCCTGTGTTCCATGTGAACGGCGACGATCCGGACGCGGTGGCGTTCGTGGCCAACCTGGCCTACGACTTCCGCCAGCAGTTCAACAAGGACGTGGTCATCGACCTGGTCTGCTACCGCCGCTGGGGCCACAACGAGGCCGACGAGCCGGCGGCCACCCAGCCGGTGATGTACCAGACCATCCGCAAGCACAAGACCACCCGCGAGCTGTACGCCGCCCAGCTGGAAAGCGAAGGCGTGCTGCAGGCCGGCGAGGCGCAGGCACTGGTCGACGGCTACCGCAACAAGCTCGACTCGGGCGAGTACACCACCGAGCTGGCGACCCGCAAGCCCGACGAATTCGCCATCGACTGGTCCAAGTACCTGTCGGGCAAGCTCTCGGACAAGGTCGACACCACGGTCAAGCGCAAGACCCTGGACCAGCTGGCCAAGATCATCACCACCATCCCGGGCGGCGTCGAGCTGCACCCGCGCGTGGCCAAGATCTACGAGGACCGCGTGAAGATGGCCGCCGGCGAACTGCCGGGCGACTGGGGCTTCGCCGAGAACCTGGCCTACGCCACCCTGCTGGGCGAAGGCCACAAGCTGCGCCTGGTCGGCCAGGACGCGGGCCGCGGCACGTTCTTCCACCGCCACGCGATCCTGCACGACCAGAAGACCGACAGCTACTACCTGCCGCTGCGGCAGTTGGTGGAGAACCCGGAAGACGCCACCGTGATCGACTCGCTGCTCAGCGAGGAGGCGGTGATGGGCTTCGAGTACGGCTACTCCACCACCGATCCCAACGCGCTGTGCATCTGGGAAGCGCAGTTCGGCGACTTCGCCAACGGCGCGCAGGTGGTGATCGACCAGTTCATCGCCGCCGGCGAAGCCAAGTGGGGCCGCATCTCCGGCCTGTCGCTGTTCCTGCCGCACGGCTACGAAGGCCAGGGCCCGGAGCACAGTTCCGCACGCCTGGAGCGCTTCCTGCAGCTGTGCGCGCTGGAGAACATGCTGGTCTGCGTGCCGACCACTCCGGCTCAGGCGTTCCACATGATCCGCCGGCAGATGCGCATGTCCACGCGCAAGCCGCTGGTGGTGATGACGCCCAAGTCGCTACTGCGCCACAAGCTGGCGGTGTCGACGCTGGAGGAACTGGCCGATGGCGAGTTCCAGCACCTGATCCCGGACGCCAAGGCCGACCCGAAGAAGGTCAAGCGCGTGGTCGCGTGCTCGGGCAAGGTCTACTACGACCTGCTCGAGGACCAGACCAAGCGCGGCCAGGACGACGTCGCCATCCTGCGCGTGGAGCAGCTGTATCCGTTCCCGCGCGAGCTGCTGTCGGCCGAACTGAAGCGCTACGGCAATGCCACCGACCTGGTCTGGTGCCAGGAAGAGCCGCAGAACCAGGGCGCCTGGTACCAGATCAAGCACCACCTGCAGGCCTGCCTGGCCGACGGACAGAGCCTGCACTACGCCGGCCGCGCCCGCTCGCCGTCTCCCGCCGCCGGCCACTTCGCCGAGCACGTGGAAGAGCAACTGAAGCTGGTCGCCGATGCGCTGTTGAATCCGTTCAACGACCAAGTCGCTGAATAAACACCCTTTCACACTTCAAAAAAGACACCACTAGGACGCCCCCTGCAATGGCCACCGAAGTCAAAGTTCCGGTACTGCCCGAATCCGTATCCGATGCCACCATCGCCAGCTGGCACAAGAAGGCCGGCGAGGCGGTCAAGCGCGACGAGAACCTGGTGGACCTGGAGACCGACAAGGTCGTGCTGGAAGTGCCCTCGCCCGTCGATGGCGTGCTGAAGGAGATCAAGTTCGAGACCGGCGCCACCGTGACCAGCTCGCAGATCCTGGCGATCATCGAGGAAGGCGCGACCGCCGCTGCGGCGCCGGCCGAGGCCAAGGTCGCCGAGGCCCCGAAGGCCGAAGCGCCCAAGGCCGCCGCCGCGGAAGCGCCGAAGGCCGCCAAGGCCGACGCACCGAAGGCCGCCGGTGATGTGTCCAGCCTGCCGCCGGGCGCGCGCTTCAGCGCCATCACCGAAGGCGTGGATCCGTCGCAGGTCGAAGGCACCGGCCGCCGCGGCGCTGTGACCAAGGAAGACATCCTCAACTACGCCAAGAACGGCGGCGCCGGCAAGGCCAGCGGTGCGCGTCCGGAAGAGCGCGTGCCGATGACCCGCGTGCGCAAGCGCATCGCCGAGCGTCTGATGCAGTCGAAGAACTCGACCGCGATGCTGACCACCTTCAACGAGGTCAACCTGGCCAAGGTCTCGGCGGCGCGCAAGGAACTGCAGGACGAGTTCCAGAAGGCCCACGGCATCAAGCTCGGCTTCATGAGCTTCTTCGTCAAGGCCGCGGCCAACGCGCTGCAGCGTTTCCCGCTGGTCAACGCCTCGATCGACGGCGACGACATCATCTATCACGGCTACAGCGACATCTCCATCGCCGTGTCCACCGACAAGGGCCTGGTCACGCCGGTGCTGCGCAACGTCGAGCGGCAGTCCTTCGCCGACATCGAGCAGGGCATCGCCGACTACGCCAAGAAGGCACGCGACGGCAAGCTGAGCCTGGAAGAACTGCAGGGCGGCACCTTCACCGTGACCAACGGCGGCACCTTCGGCTCGCTGCTGTCGACCCCGATCATCAACCCGCCGCAGAGCGCGATCCTGGGCATGCACGCGATCAAGGAGCGTCCGATCGCCGAGAACGGCCAGGTCGTGATCGCGCCGATGATGTACCTGGCGCTGTCCTACGACCACCGCATCATCGACGGCAAGGACTCGGTGCAGTTCCTGGTCGACATCAAGAACCAGCTGGAAAACCCGGGCCGGATGCTGTTCGGTCTGTAAGAGCCGGGAATCGGGAATGGAGAGTGGGGAATGGGACAAGCGCCCATTTTCCTGCCCTGTTCCCGCCTGGACCTGGATGGGAGGCGGCAGGCGCCTGCGCTTTTGCGATTCCCCATTCCCTATTCCCCATTCCCGTGTGAGCGAATGAAATGAGCGAACAATACGACGTCGTCGTCATCGGTGCCGGTCCCGCCGGCTATCACGCGGCCATCCGCGCCGCCCAGCTGGGCCTGAAGACCGCGTGCATCGACGCGGCGCTGGGCAAGGACGGCAAGCCGGCGCTGGGCGGCACCTGCCTGCGCGTGGGCTGCATCCCGTCCAAGGCGTTGCTGGATTCCTCGCGCCAGTTCTGGAACATGGGCCACCTGTTCGGCGAGCACGGCATCAGCTTCAAGGACGCCAAGATCGACGTCGCGGCGATGGTCGGGCGCAAGGACAAGATCGTCAAGCAGTTCACCGGCGGCATCGCCATGCTGTTCAAGGCGAACAAGATCACGCCGTACTACGGCTTCGGCGAACTGCAGCCGGGCAACGTGGTCAAGGTGAAGCAGCACGACGGCAGCGAAGTCGAGCTGAAGGGCACCAACGTGATCCTGGCCGCGGGCTCGGATTCGATCGAGCTGCCGTTCGCCAAGTTCGACGGCGAGACCATCGTCGACAACGTCGGCGCGCTGGATTTCACCGAAGTGCCCAAGCGCCTGGCGGTGATCGGCGCCGGCGTGATCGGCCTGGAACTGGGCAGCGTGTGGAAGCGCCTGGGCGCCGAGGTCACCATCCTCGAGGCGCTGCCGGACTTCCTGGCCCTGGCCGATGCCGAAGTGGCCAAGACCGCGCTGAAGGAATTCAAGAAGCAGGGCCTGGACATCAAGCTCGGCGCCAAGGTCTCCAAGACCGAAGTCACCGGCAAGGGCAAGAAGCAGGAAGTGGTCGTCACCTATAGCGACGGCGAAGGCGAGAAGACCCTCAACGTGGACAAGCTGCTGGTGGCCGTCGGCCGTCGCGCCGCCACCAAGGGCCTGCTGGCCGATGGCACCGGCGTCAAGGTCAACGAGCGCGGCCAGATCGAGGTCGATGCGCACTGCCACACCGGCGTCGACGGCGTGTGGGCGATCGGCGACTGCGTGCGCGGGCCGATGCTGGCGCACAAGGGCTTCGAGGAAGGCATCGCGGTTGCCGAACTGATCGCCGGCCTGCCCGGCCACGTCAACTTCGACACCATCCCGTGGGTCATCTACACCGAGCCGGAAATCGCCTGGGTCGGCAAGACCGAGCAGCAGCTCAAGGCCGAAGGCGTGCCGTACAAGGCCGGCAGCTTCCCGTTCGCGGCGATCGGCCGTGCAGTGGCGATGGGCGAGCCGGCGGGCTTCGTCAAGGTCATCGCCCATGCCGAGACCGACCGCGTGCTGGGCATGCACCTCGTCGGCGTCGGCGTCTCCGAACTGGTCCACGAAGGCGTGCTGACCATGGAGTTCAACGGCTCGGCCGACGACCTGGCGCGCATCTGCCACGCCCACCCCACCCTGTCCGAAGCGATCCACGACGCGGCCATGGCGGTGAGCAAGCGGGCGATTCATAAGGCCAATTGAGGCCGGGAAACGGGAATGGAGAATCGGGAATGGGCAAAGCGCATTCCGGGCACTCCATTCCCATCGCATAGCGCCGGACCCAGGTCCGGCGTTATGCGTTTCGGCTTTTGATTTTCCCATTCCCTAATCTCGATTCCCCATTCCCGATGAAAAGCATCTGCGTCTACTGCGGCTCCAACGCCGGCAACAAGCCGGCCTACGTCGAGCGCGCAACCGAATTGGGCACCCGCATCGCCGAGCAGGGGCTGCGCCTGGTCTATGGCGGCGGCAATGTCGGTCTGATGGGCACCGTGGCCAATGCGGTGCTCGCCGCCGGCGGCGAGGTCACCGGCGTGATTCCCAAGCAACTGGCCGACTGGGAAGTGGCGCACCGCGGCCTCACCGAACTGGAGATCGTCGGTTCGATGCACGAGCGCAAGTCGCGCATGTTCGATCTGTCCGATGCCTTCGTCGCCCTGCCCGGCGGCTTCGGCACCATGGAGGAAATCTTCGAGATGCTGACCTGGCGCCAGCTCGGCATCGGCAACAAGCCCTGCGCCTTCCTCGACGTGGAAGGGTTCTACGCGCCGCTGATCGGCATGATCGATCGCATGGTCGAAGAGCGCTTCCTGCACCCGGACCAGCGCGCCGACCTGTGGTACGGCAGCGACATCGACACGATGCTGGGCTGGATGCGGGAGTACACGCCGGCGCAGGCTTCTAAGTGGATCGACGAGAAGCGACGCAACGCGTTGCGCTGAGACTCCGAGAGCAGCAACGTCATGACGCATGGCGACGCGTCATCCATCTCAGCGCCCGATTGTTCCCGCGGCGCGGATCGACGAAAAGCGGCGCAGCGCGTTGCGCCAAGGGAATCGGATCCACTGCAAGCGCTTGGGGCGTGGCAGCCCGTTAGGTCACCGACGTGTCCTGTAGGAGCGG
>NZ_JAGHWV010000001.1:664401-682436 GCF_017746095.1 Xanthomonas sp. D-109 | reverse complement strand
GCGGCGACCCGCAATGGCGCCACCTTCAGTCGCTCCAGCATCGGAAGCGCGAATCAAACAAACGCGTCACATTGCGACCAACGAGCGCATGGCGCCGCACTCCACGTTCGATCGCCTCAAAGCTGCTGCGGTGCGGCGGCCGGGCGGCCCAGCAGATAGCCCTGCCCGTAATTGCAGCCCAGCTCGCGCAATGTCGCCAGTTGCTGCTCGGTCTCGATGCCCTCGCCCACCGTCTCGATCCCCAGGGTGCTGGCCAGGGCAAGGATGCCGCGCACCAGCGCGTGGCTGCCGGTGCCGCGTTCGTCCTGCAGGCCGGCGACGAAGCTCTGGTCGATCTTCAGCACCGAAATCGGGAAGCGATGCAGGTAGGACAGCGCCGAGAAGCCGGTACCGAAGTCGTCCAGTTGCGCCAGCACGCCGCGCTCGCGCAGCGCCTGCAGGATGGCCAGTGTGCGCGGGGCGTCGTCGAGCAGCGCCACCTCGGTGATCTCCACGCGCAGGCGGCGCGGGTCGGCGCCGGCGCTGTCGATCAGCCCGAACAGCCGCTCGGTGAAATCCGGCGAGCGGAAATGCCGGGGCGAAACGTTCACCGAGACGTAGCCGCCCTCGCTCTGTGCCAGGCGCCGGATCACCTGCGCGTACAGCAGCCAGTCCACCTGCTCGATCAGGCCGCTCTCCTCACCCAGATCGATGAACTGGCTCGGCACCAGCAGCCCACGGCTTTCGTGGCGCCAGCGCAACAGGGCTTCGTGGCCGATCACCTCGCCGTCGTGCAGGCGCACGATCGGCTGGTAGAACGGCTCGAAGTCGCGGTTGTTGATCGCACGGCGCAGGTCCGCCTCCAGATCGAGGCTGCGCAGCGCCGCCTCGCGCATGGCCTCGTCGAACACCACGCAGCGGTCCTGGGTCTGCGCCTTGGCCCGGTACATGGCCGCATCCGCGTCGCGCAGCATCTCCTCGCCGTTGTGGTAGCGCGGATGCCAGGCCGCGATGCCCAGGCTGCCGGACGGGAACAGTTCGCGGCCGGCCACCCACATCGGCTGGCCGAGCACATGCAGCAGGCGCCGCGCCAGCTCGCGCGCACCGTCCAGGCCATGCTCGCTCGGCGTCAGCACCGCGAACTCGTCGCCGCCCAGGCGCGCCACCACGTCCTGGCCGCGGATCGTGGAGACGATGCGCTTGGCCACCTGCACCAGCATCTCGTCGCCGGCGGCGTGGCCGATGCTGTCGTTGACCAGCTTGAACCGGTCCAGATCCAGAAAGAGCACGGCGAAGGTCTTGCCGCCGCCGCGGGCACGCGAGATCGCCTCGCTGAGCCGGTCCAGCAGATGCGAGCGGTTCGGCAACCCGGTCAGCGCATCGTGCAGCGCCTGGTGGGTCAGCCGCTGCTCGGCGCGCCAGCGCTCGGCGATCTGCGCCAGCAACTGCTCGTTGACTTCGGCCAGTTCGCGGGTGCGCTCCTCCACGCGCTGCTCCAGTTCCGCGTGGGCCAGCCGCAGCCGTTCCTGCGCGCGTTGCCGCGCCAGGCCGCTGCCGACGTTGTGCGCGACGAAGGTGAGCAGGCGCTGGTCGTGTTCGGTGAAACGCACCTTGGCGATGTAGCTCTGCACCACGATCGCGCCGATCACCTCGCCTTCGTCGAACAGCGGCACGCCCAGCCAACTGTAGGGGCGCTGGCCGTATTCCTGCACCTCGCCCTGCGCCAGCAAGGCGTCGATGTCGGGAAGCTCCAGCAGTTGCGGGCGCCGCACCCGCATCACGTACTCGGTCAGCCCGCGGCCGCGGCGCCGCTGCGGCCGGTACGGGGTGAACTCGTCCACCGAGTACACGAACTCCAGCATGGTGTCGTCGTCGGACAGCAGGGCGATGTACAGATTGCGCGCGTCGATCAGCCCGCCGACGATGGCGTGCACCTCGGTGTAGAACTGCTGCAGGCTCTCCGAGCGGATCGCCAGCTCGGCGATGCGGAACAGCGCCAGTTGCAGGGTCTCGGCGCGCTTGCGCTCCTGGATCTCCTCCTGCAGGTCGTGGTTGGCACGCTGCAGTTCCTGGGTGCGCAGGTGCACGCGCCGCTCCAGCTGCACCTGCGCATGCCGCCGGTCCATCGCGGTCTGCACGTGCTGGGCCACGTAGGCCAGCAAGGCGCGGTCGGCATCGGTGTAGCGCAACGCGTAGTCGTAGTTCTGCACCACGATGGCCCCGCACACGCGGCCCTCGCGCAACATCGGCACGCCCAGCCAGTCGCGGCTGTCCGGGCCGTGTTCGGCGTTGTAGCCCACCTGCAGGCGCTCGCGCACCTGTTCCGACGGCCCACGCACCGCACGGCCGTGGCGCAGCAGCCCCACGGTGAGGCTGTTCGGCATGTCGCGCAGCAGGTAGGTCTTCTCCGGATCGGCGACGAAGTCGTCGTGGCGGTCGGAGAAGTACAGGAAGCGCATGCTCTGCTGGTCTTCGTCGTATTCGACGATGTAGCAGTTCTCCGCGTACATCAGCGATTCCAGCACCGCATGCACGCGCTGCAGCATCTGGCCCATTTCCAGATCGGCACCGGCCAGGTCGGCGATCTCGTACAGCGCCTGCTGCAGTTGCTTGGATTTTTCCAGGCCCGCGATGCGCGCGCGCATGCGCTCGGTGTCGAGCAGGTTGAGACCGAACGCGACCGCGGCCTCGCACCAGGCCGCGCGATACGCTGCGTCCAGCGGCTGTCTCGCCTGCGCGCCGATGACCACGCAGGCCCCTTCGACGGTGCGGTGCACGTGCAGCACCGTCGGTGTCGTCGACGGCGGCAACTCGGTGGCCGCCAGCGTCTGCGCGACCAGTGCCTGCAGCCACTCCGGCGCCTCCGCGCTGGCGCCGTGGAGGCGCCCGACCACGCCGTCGCCGCAGCCGATCACCACGGCGCTGCCGGGCGGCAGCAACCCGCACAAGGCCTGCGCCGTGCGGGCGGGCGCATGGCCGCCGGACGCGTCTTCGCGGGCGGTGGCGGACGAATTGAACAGCATCGACAACGATTCTCCTGCAGGGCCCCCCGGAACCGCTCCACGCTCGCCCTTCATCATCAGCATACCTGTTGCATGGACCGATCGACGGCCGATCGACCCCGAAGCGGCGAGATGGGCGTTTGTCTACACATGTTGTCAGAATTTCCGCCCTCGCCACCCTCTCCCGGCTCCCCGTCTCCCGACTATGCGGCGGCCCGGCGAACGCTTAGGCTTGCCGCCGTGGACGCCCCGGTCGACGCGAGCGACGAAGCCCTGATGCTGGCCTATGCGGCCGGCGACGCGCGCGCGTTCGAGACCCTGTACCTGCGCCACCGTGGCCGCCTGTACCAGTACCTGCTGCGACAACTGCGCGACCGTGCGCTGGCCGAAGAGCTGTTCCAGGACGTGTGGCAGCGGGTGATCGCCGCACGCCTGGAGTGGCAGCCGCAGGCCGCGTTCACCACCTGGCTGCTGCGCATCGCCCACAATCGGCTGGGCGACCACTGGCGCGCGGCCAAGCATCGCCCGCCGGCACCGGCCGACGCCGACCTGCGCACCGCACGCGTGCAGGACCCCGACACGCCGGAGCGGCAACTGTCCGCCTTCGAGCAGCGGCGCCAGCTGCAACTGGCGCTGGATGCGCTTCCCGAGGAGCAACGCGACGTGCTGCTGCTGCGCCTGGAGCAGGAATTGAGCCTGGACGAGATCGGGCAGATCACCGGCGTCGGCCGCGAGACGGTCAAGTCGCGGCTGCGCTATGCGATGGACAAACTGCGCGCGAGGTTGGGCGGATGAGCGCCGACGAACCGCTGACCCCGGAAGAACGCGCACTGGCCGAGCGCCTGCGCCTGGGCCGGCAGGCATTGCCGCCGCCGGCGCTGGATGCGGCGATCCTGGCTGCCGCGCGTGCGGCGGTCGCACCGGGGGCCGCCGAGGTCCCGGAGTATCCCAGCAGCGCCACGGAGCGCGCGCGCGCGCAGGCCGCCGCGGCGATGCCCACGTCCGCGCCCGCCTCCATCGCGACCGTCGACCCGGCCGAGCCAGGCCCGGCGCCTGCAGCGCGTGCCGCCCCGCCGGCGTCGCGGCCACGCTGGCCGACCTGGCTAGGCCTGGCCGCCTCGCTGGTGCTGGTGGCCGGCATCGCCTGGCGCGCACGCCCGCCTGTGCCCTCTGCGCCCGCGCCAGCGGCGGCACCTGCCACGACCCCGGCGGCGACTTCCGCCGCCGACGTTCCCGCCACACCCGCCGCCTCCCCGGCACGGCCCTCCACGGAGCCAGCACCGGCGACCGCTGCGCCGGCAGCCCCTGAGACAGCGGCACCCGCCCCTGCGGCCTCCGCGCGCATGGCGACGGAGACAGCCGACGCGCCGCTGTCCGAGCGTGCGCAGGCGCAGATGCACAAGCCCGCGCCCACGAGCCGCATGCCCATGCCTCCTCCCGCGCCAGCGGCCATGGTGGCGCCCGCCGCTCCAGCGGCTCCGGCCCCGCCACCGCAGACCTTTGCGGCCGACAGCAATGCGTCCACCGCCGAGCAGCAAGCTGCGCCGGCCGGAATGCCGCTGCGTGCACCAACGCGCGCGGAAACGGCGCAGGACGGCTTGGCGCGCCGTGCGCCCGCCGACACCGCCACCCCGTCCAGGCTGGCGACCTCCGCGCGCGCGAAGGCCGCTGCGGCCGCGACGGCGGACACCCTCTCGCTGCGCCCCTCGCCATCCGCTGCGGCCCCCGCCGCGGCATTGCCGGAATCCGACACCAACGCCCTGGCGGCTGCGGTGGAGGCCGATGCGCAGCTATCGCCGCGCCGCTGGCTGCAGCGGATCCGTGAGCGCCGCGACCAAGGCGAACTCGAGACCGCACGTGCCAGCCTGCTGCGCTTCCAGCGTGCGCATCCGCAGCGGTCGATCCCGCAAGATCTGCGCCCGCTGCTGCCGGACTGAGCGGCGCGGCGACCGCCACGGCGGGCCGAGGCCGCACCTCGTCTACAATGCCGCCGATGCCCGACACGCTCCCGCACCCCGTCAGCCACAGCGTGGAGATCAAGCACAGCCGCTTCATTGCCCACGCCGCGCCGATCGCCGACGCCGGCGCAGCGCTGGCGTTCGTGCAGCAGGTGATGGTGGCCGACGCCACCCACAATTGCTGGGCCTACCGCCATGGCGACGAATACCGCTCCAGCGACGACGGCGAGCCCGCCGGCACCGCCGGCCGGCCGATCCTGGCGGCGATCGACGGCCAGGGCTTCGACCGCGTGGTGGTGGTGGTCACGCGCTGGTACGGCGGCATCAAGCTCGGCGCCGGTGGCCTGGTCCGCGCCTATGGCGGCAGTGCGGCCGAATGCCTGCGTCTGGCGCCACGGCAACCGCTGCTCGCGTTGAGCCTGCTGACCCTGCACTGCGGCTTCGACGACCTGGGCGCTGTGCATGTTGCGCTGAGCGCCTGCGCCGCGGAAAAACTCGATGAACGCTTCGATGCCGGCGGCGCCGAACTGCGCCTGCGCCTGCCCCGCGATCGCGTCGACGCCTTGAAAACCCGCCTGCGCGACGCCACTCGCAATCGGGTCCGCTGCTCGGAACCCGCCCCCGCATGAACACCCCCTCGGCCGACCAGGCCAAGTCGCTGCGCAGACTCGGCAGCCTGCGCACCCTGTGGCCGTTCGTGCGTCGTCGGCGCGGCCTGCTGATCGCCTGGCTGGTGGCGCTGGCGATCTCCTCCAGCGCCACGCTGAGCCTGCCGGTCGCGGTCCGGCAGATGATCGACCACGGCTTCGAGGACGTCCGCCTCATCAACCAGTCGTTCGCCCTGTTGTTCGCCGTCGCGGTGGTGCTGGCGGTGGCCACCGCCACGCGCTTCTACTTCGTGTCGCTGCTCGGCGAGAAGGTGGTCGCCGACCTGCGCGAGCGCCTGTATACGCACCTGATCGGCCTGCATGCCGGTTTCCACGACCGCAACCGCAGCGGCGAACTGGTCTCGCGCCTGTCGGCCGACAGCGAACTGCTGCGCGGGGTCATCGGCAGCACCATGTCGGTAGCGCTGCGCAGCACGGTCACCGCGGTCGGCAGCGTGGTGATGCTGTGCGTGACCAGCCCGCACCTGGCCGCCTACACCCTGCTCGGCATTCCGGTGGCGGTGCTGCCGATCGTGCTCGGCGCTCGGCGCCTGCAGAAGATCTCGCGCGCCAGCCAGGACCGCGTCGCCGACGCCAACACCCTGGCCGCCGAGACCCTGGGCGCGGTGCGCACGGTGCAGGCGTACGCGCGCGAAGGCTACGAACGCGGCCGCTTCGGCGACGCGCTGGCGCAGACCGTGGCGGTGGCGCGGCGCCGGGTCCGCGCGCAGGCGCTGATCACCGCCGCGGCCATCGTGTTGATCTTCGGCGCCATCGTGCTGGTGCTGTGGTTGGGCGCGCACGAGGTCGCCGCCCACGAACTCAGTGCGGGCGCGCTCGGCCAGTTCTTGCTGTACGCGATGTTCGGCGGCGGTTCGGTGGCCTCGCTGGCCGAAGTCTGGAACGACCTGCAGCGCGCGGCCGGCGGCATGGGCCGCATCGCCGAACTGTTCCAGGAACGTCCCGAGATCGTCGCCCCGGCCCAACCGCGTGCGCTGCCGCAGCCGCTGCGCGGCGAGGTGCGCTTCGACAACGTCAGCTTCCGCTATCCGCAGCGCCCCGATCACCCGGCGCTGGACGGTTTCGACCTGCACGTGCGGCCCGGCGAGAGCGTGGCCCTGGTCGGCCCCTCGGGCGCCGGCAAGAGCACCGTGCTGGCACTGCTGATGCGCTTCCACGATCCGCAATCGGGCAGCGTGCAGGTGGACGGCCTGGACCTGCGCACGCTGGACCCGTCGCAACTGCGCGCGGCGATCGGACTGGTGCCGCAGCACCCGACCCTGTTCGCCGCCAGCGCCGCCGACAACATCCGCTACGGCCGGCTCGAGGCCAGCGAGGCCGAGGTCGAGGCCGCGGCGCGCGCGGCCGAAGCCGATGCGTTCCTGCGGCAACTGCCGGAGGGCTATGCCAGCGAACTGGGCGAACGCGGCGCGCGCCTGTCCGGTGGCCAACAGCAGCGCATCGCCATCGCCCGCGCCCTGCTCAAGGACGCGCCGATCCTGTTGCTGGACGAGGCCACCAGCGCCCTGGACGCGCAGAGCGAACACGCCGTGCAGCAGGCGCTGGAGCGGCTGATGACCGGACGCACCACCCTGGTGATCGCGCACCGCCTGGCCACCGTGCTGAAGGCCGACCGCATCGTGGTGATGGACCATGGCCGCATCGTCGCTCAGGGCACCCACGCCGAGCTGCTGGCGCAGGACGGGCTGTACGCCGAACTCGCTCGCCTGCAATTCATCGACTGAGCACGCCGCGCTAACGACAGCGGGACTACGGTCGATCCGCGTCTGCCGCGGGCCGCGCATGTCGCGGCTGCCGTGCCGGCGTCCCGCATTCGATGCAGCGTTCGACAGGAGGCTCCCGATGTCCTTTCGCCAATTGCCTGCCCTCGGTCCCGACGGCGAGGCCTATCTGATCACCGAGTTCCTGGACGATGCGCCGCGCCAGCAACAGGCGCAGCACGACCCGCACGCCGACAGTGGACTGCGCTACGAACTGGCCGACGGCCGCAAGCTGATCCGCCGCGGCCAGCAGTTCGTCACCACCGGCGGCGAGCTGACCCTGACCGCGGTCTAGCGTCGCCACCACAGTGTGCCGCCGTGCCGTGTCATCGCCACTGGCGTTCGGGGTGCTGGCGGCAAGCTGGTGAATTTTTCGCCACCTCTCTTGACAGGCTTGCCCCGCAAGGCGCGCCGACAGTTATCCACATGTTTGCGCAGTGGCCATCCACATGCGCTGTGGATGAATTGCGGCAGGCGTTGGTGGTTCCCGTGCACGCGTCTGGCGAGTTGCACGGTCGCGGCTGAAGCCGCTCCTACGACGGGTGTTGCGTGCTTTCGTAGGAGCGGCTTCAGCCGCGACGAGCAAAGCGGCATGCGTCCTCATGGCGCACCGCGTCGGGACTGAAGCCCCTCCCCACAGTGCCCCAGCCAACTCGCCGCAAGTTTTTGTAAGAGCGGCTTCAGCCCCGACGGCGTGCGATGCAATTCACCCCGCCAGCACCCGCCCGATCCCACTGGCATCGATCTCCGCCGCCGCGCCGCGCACCGCCCCCGCATCGCTGGCCGGATCGAAGCCGAGCCGGAAATGCAGCTCGCCCGCCTGCGTGCGCGAGGAATGGATCGAAGCGAGATTCACCCCATGGCGCTCGAACACGTGCAACAGCGCGCGCAGCGAACCGGCGCGGTCCTCCGGCAGGTAGACGCTGAGCGTGGACTGCTCGGTCAGGTCGGCCAGCAGATAACCGACGCGCTCGTAGCTGTAGTTGCCCTGGGCGATGGCCGCATCGCCCAAGGCCTGCCGGTTTGCGTCGAGGAACTCGGCGCGGAATTGCGCGCGCGCCGCATCGTCGCCGCGACCGACCTGATCGCGCAGCCGCGACAGCTGCGCGATCAGCCCGTCCAGCACATCGCCTACATGCGGATTGCCGAACTGGATGTCTTCGTAGATGGCCGGATTCAGGGCCAGGATGCGCGCGATGATCGCGGTATCCAGTTCGAACGAGGCCGAGCGGTACGGCAGCAGGGCCTGCAACGGCCCCAGCGCCGGCGCATGTTCGCGCAGCACGCCCGCCTGGGCCAGGTGCGTGGCGTGGACCATGGCCTGCACCAGCGCCATCACTTGGTCGTGGTGCGCGGGCGTGGTGTGCACGCACTCGCCTTCCAGCGCGGCGCACATGGTGTGTAGCCAGGGCTGCCACTGCGCCACCCGCGCCTCGCACACCACCAGCACGCGGCCCTTGAGCGTGGGCGACTTGGGCGGCGCCGTCATCGGATGCAGCCCGGCCACTTCCGCCTGCGAGGCCAGCATCGCCGCCACCGGCGCGGCCTTGACCGAGGTGACGTCCAGCCAGAGCTGGTCGCGCTCGCGGCCGCCGGCGCGCTGCACGTACTCGCCGATCAACGCTGGCGTGTGCCGGATCGGCGCGGAGAAGATCAGCACCTGCGCCTGCTGCAGCAGCGCCTCCGGCGCCAGCGACTGCGGGTCGGCCGGATCGTGGCCGATCACCTGCAACTGCATGCGCTCGCGGAAGAAGCGGCTCAGCCAGCGACCATAGGCGCCGGCACTGCCGACGATGCCGACGACCGGGCGCAGGCTCACGCCAGGCGCTCGGCGACGAAGCGCAGCGGCGTGGCCAGCGCAGCCGGCGCCGCCGCCAGCACGTCCAGTTCTTCCACGTCCGCGGCCAGGGTCGCCTCCAGCGCCGCATGCACGCCGGCGATGGCGCGACCGATCGCCGCCTCGAAGCTGTCGCCGCGCAGCAGGAAGGCCACCAGCAGCGCCATCAACACATCGCCGGTACCGGCCACGTCCACCGGCAGCAAGGGCGAGCACCAGCGGTAGACCGCCTCGCGGCTCACCGCCAGCGTCACCAGTTGCCCGGCATCGCCGCCGACGCTGTGCGCAAGCACCCATTCCGGTCCGCGCGCCAGCAGCACGCGCGCCGCGGCGATCGCGTCGTCCTGTGCCAGCGCCGGCATGCCGGTCAGGCGGCCGAGTTCGAACGCATTCGGCGTCACCAGCCACGCGTGCGGCAACAGGCGCTCGGCGAAGATCGCTTCCAGGCCCGGCTCCACGTAGGGGCCGGTGTGCGTATCGCCGATCACCGGATCCAGGCAGTAGCGCAGCGTCGGGCACTGCGGCAGCGTGGCGTCGAGCCAATCGGCGAAGGCGGTGCCATTGCCGACGCTGCCGAAATAGCCGGACACCAGCATGCGCGCACGCTGCGGCAGGCCGCGTTCGCTGGCACCGAGCAGCAGATCGGCGAACCAGTCCGACGGCAGCACCTTGCCGCGCAGCGTGGCGTAGAACGGCGCATTGCTCAGCAAGGTGGTCGGTATCTCGGCCACGCGCAGGCCCAGCGCGCGCAACGGCGGCACCGCAGCACTGTTGCCGGCGTGGCCATAGACGAGTTGCGACTGCACGGAAATGACGTCGACCGGCACCGGTCCGTCGGGCCGCTGGCGGCGGCCATGGATGAGATGACGTGCGGTGGCGTTGTCGGCGGAGGCGTTCATCGCCGTAGTGTAGCGCCGGCGCAAGGACGCCCGGATGGGCGCGTGCCGGCGCGTTGCATGGCTTTCAGCAACAACGGCCTCAGCTGCGACGCTCCGACGAGAAAGCGTCGCGGCTGAAGCCGCTCCTACAACGAGGGCATGATGCGGGGAGAAACCCACGCACAGCCAGAATCGAAACTCCCATTCTTTGCTGCGCTGAGCGCGCGAAGCATTCCAATGTGGGAGGGGCTTCAGCCCCCCGACGCTTTAGCGTCAACGCGTCGGGGCTGAAGCCCCTTCCACAAAGAGCGCTGCAGTAGCCAGACAAGCTCGGGAAATCTCGAATCCAAAATCCCGAATCCCGGCCTTCAACAGCCGCAGGCTGTCATCCCGAATCCCGAATCCCCAATCCCCAATCCCGGCCTCACGACGTCATCCGGTCCCAGAACCCCTTCACCCCATCGATGAAGGTCGCCGACTTGGGCGAATGCTTGCGCGCGTCCTCGCCGGTGAAGGTGGACTCGAACTGCTCCAGCAGTTTGCGCTGGTCGGCAGTGAGGTTGATCGGGGTCTCCACCACCACGCGGCAGTACAGGTCGCCTTCGCTGCGGCTGCGCACCGAGCGCACGCCCTTGCCGCGCAGGCGGAACAGCTTGCCGGTCTGGGTCTCGGCCGGGATGCGGATCTCCGCCTCGCCGCCCAGGGTCGCCACGCGCACGGTGTCGCCCAGCGCCGCCTGCGAGATGCGGATCGGCACCTCGCAGTGCAAGTCGTCGCCGTCGCGCTGGAAGATCGGATGCTCGCGCACCCGCACTTCCACGTACAGATCGCCCGGCGGAGTACCGGCCGGACCGGCCTCGCCCTCGCCCAACAGGCGGATGCGATCGCCGTTGTCGACGCCGGCGGGGATCTTCACCGACAGTACCTTGGTCTCTTCCACACGCCCGGCGCCATGGCACTCGCCGCACGGGTTCTGCACGATCTGGCCGCGACCGGCGCAATGCGGGCAGGTCTGCTGCATGGCGAAGATGCCGCGCTGGATGCGCACCTGGCCGCGCCCGTGGCAGGTGCCGCAGGTCTCGACCTTGCCGTCCGCCGAGCCGCTGCCGTGGCAGTGCTCGCATTCGCTCAGGGTCGGGATCTCGATGCGACGCTCGATGCCGGCCACCGCTTCTTCCAGGTCCAGCTCCAGCACGTAGCCGATGTCGGCGCCACGCCGCGGCGCACGCCCGCCACCGCCGGCGCCACCGAAGATGTTGCCGAAGATGTCGCCGAAGATATCGCCCATGTCCGGGCCGCCCGGACCGCCGCCCATCCCGCCCATGCCGTGCTCGAACGCGGCGTGGCCGTGCGCGTCGTACATGCGCCGGCGGTTGCCGTCGGAGAGCACCTCATAGGCTTCCTTGCATTCCTTGAACGCGGCCTCGGCGGCGTGGTCGCCGGGATTGCGGTCCGGGTGGTACTTCATCGCGCAACGGCGATAGGCCTTCTTCAGCTCGTCGTCGCTGGCGGTGCGGGCCACACCCAGCACTTCGTAATAGTCGCGTTTGCTCATGGCTGGGAATGGGCGATGGGGAATGGGGAATGGTTCAAAACGGGCATCCTGTGGCGATCAGTCATAGCGGCGATGAAACCGGGAACCTTAAAACGGCGAAGGAGCGGAGCCTGAGCACCGCTCCTTCGAAAACCGATTCCCTAAGGCTGGATCACGCCTTCTTGTCGTCCTTGACCTCGGTGAACTCGGCGTCGACCACGTCGTCGGACGAGGCCGAGGACGCATGCGCGCCGCCGGCGTTGCCGCCCGGCTGCTGCTCGCCCGCCGCCGCGGCCGCGTACAGCGACTGACCGGCCTCTTCCAGCGCCTTGGTCTTGGCCTCGATCTGGCCCTTGTCGTCGCCCTTCATCGCGGTTTCCAGGTCCGCAAGCGCCGACTCGACCTTGCCAATCACGTCGCCGCCGACCTTGCTGCCGTGCTCGGTGATCGCGCTGCGGGTGGCATGGATCAGGCCGTCGGCCTGGTTGCGCGCCTGCACCAGCTCGTGGAACTTCTTGTCTTCCTCGCGGTTGGCTTCCGCGTCGGCGACCATCCGCTGGATCTCGTCGTCCGACAGGCCGGAACCGGCCTTGATCTCGACCTTCTGCTCCTTGTTGGTCTTCTTGTCCTTGGCCGACACGTGCAGGATGCCGTTGGCGTCGATGTCGAAGGACACCTCCACCTGCGGCAGGCCGCGCGGCGCCGGCTCGATGCCGGACAGGTCGAACTTGGCCAGCGACTTGTTGAAGCGGGCCTGTTCGCGCTCGCCCTGCAGCACGTGCACGGTCACCGCCGACTGGTTGTCCTCGGCGGTGGAGAACACCTGCGAGGCCTTGGTCGGAATGGTGGTGTTCTTCTCGATGATCTTGGTGAACACGCCGCCCAGGGTCTCGATGCCCAGGCTCAGCGGGGTCACGTCGAGCAACAGCACATCCTTGACGTCGCCGGCCAGCACGCCGCCCTGGATCGCGGCACCCAGCGCCACGGCTTCGTCGGGGTTGACGTCCTTGCGCGGCTCCTTGCCGAAGAACTCGGCCACCGCCTGCTGCACCTTCGGCATGCGGGTCTGGCCACCGACCAGGATCACCTCGGTGATGTCGCTGGCGCGCAGGCCGGCGTCGTTCAGCGCGGTGCGGCACGGATCGATGGTGCGCTTGACCAGGTCTTCCACCAGCGCCTCGAGCTTGGCCCGGGTCAGCTTGATGTTGAGGTGCTTCGGGCCCGACGCGTCGGCAGTGACGTACGGCAGGTTGACTTCGGTCTGCTGCGAGGAGGACAGCTCGATCTTGGCGCGCTCGGCGGCATCCTTCAGGCGCTGCAGCGCCAGCGGATCCTTGCGCAGGTCGATGCCTTGGTCCTTGTTGAACTCTTCCACCAAGTAGTCGATGACGCGCTTGTCGAAGTCTTCGCCGCCCAGGAAAGTGTCGCCGTTGGTGGCCAGCACTTCGAACTGCTTCTCGCCGTCGACGTTGGCGATCTCGATGATCGATACGTCGAAGGTGCCGCCGCCCAGGTCGTACACGGCGATCTTGCGGTCGCCGCCCTGGCCCTTGTCCAGGCCGTAGGCCAGCGCAGCCGCAGTCGGCTCGTTGATGATGCGCTTGACGTCCAGGCCGGCGATGCGGCCGGCGTCCTTGGTCGCCTGGCGCTGGCTGTCGTTGAAGTACGCCGGCACGGTGATGACCGCCTCGGTGACGGTCTCGCCCAGGAACGCCTCGGCGGTCTTCTTCATCTTCTCCAGCACCTGCGCGGAGATTTCCTGCGAGGCCAGCTTGCGCCCGTCGGCGGTGGCCACCCAGGCGTCGCCGTTGTCGTGCTGGACGATGCTGTACGGCACCAGGCCGATGTCCTTCTGCACTTCGGCGTCGGTGAACTTGCGGCCGATCAGGCGCTTGACCGCGTAGAAGGTGTTCTTGGGGTTGGTGACGGCCTGGCGCTTGGCCGAGGCGCCCACCAGCACTTCGCCGTCCTTGGTATAGGCGACGATCGAAGGCGTGGTGCGGTCACCCTCGGAATTCTCGATGACGCGGGCCTTGCCGCCGTCCATGATCGCCACGCACGAATTGGTCGTGCCCAGGTCGATGCCGATGATCTTGCCCATTGCAATGACTCCTGAAAGGTCGTGTAGCCGGCCAGTGCCGGGATCTGGTTCGGATATAGGGATGGCCGCGGGTCATTCAAGCCATCGCCGCAAATTAGCGTTCCACGACCGCCGCGCCGGGTTCAGGCGCGGGCGGCGGGCACGCTCAGTCGTGCTTGGCCACCACCACCAGGGCGGGCCGCAGCAGGCGGTCGTTGAGCAGGTAGCCCTTCTGGAACACCTGGATCACGTGCCCAGGCGCCACGCCCTCGGCCTCGGCCTGGCTGATCGCCTGGTGATGCTCGGGGTTGAACGGCTCGCCGGTCGGGTCGAGCAGGGTCAGGCCGTTGTCGGCGGCAACCTTGAGCAACTGCTTGTAGGTCAGCTCCAGGCCGTCGCGCAGCGGGCTGGGCTCGCTGCCGGCGGCGCTCAGCCCCGCGTCCAGACTGTCGAACACCGGCAACAGGTCGCCGAGCAGGCGCTCGTTGGCGAACTTGCGCGCCTGCTCCACGTCGCGGGCGATGCGCTTACGCTGGTTCTCCAGGTCGGCCCGCTCGCGCAGGGCGTCGGCCTTGACCAGGGCCAGTTCGCTGCGCAGCGTCTCGATCTCCGCCTGCAGCGGATCGGTCGAGGGCTGCTGCGCCTCGGTCAGGTGTTCGGAATCGAATTCAGGGTGCTCTTGCGTCATGTCCGGGTCCCTGGCGGGGTACGTCCCGCCTTACCGGACCACCTATGTGGGCGCCTGGCCCGGATTCAAGTGAATCCGGGACTGGGAGGCGGGATTGCGGAGTGGCGCGGCCGGATGGCCGGCTGGCGGAGCGCGCGAAACAGGCTGGGCGCTGGCTCAGCGGTCGCCGGGCGGGGATGGGTCCAGGCGGGCGCCGAGCACGTCGGCGGCGGTCTGGACCAGGGGAATGACCCGGTCGTAGTCCATGCGCTTGGGGCCGATCACGCCCAGCACGCCCAGCACCTGGCCGCCGGCCATGTACGGCGCGGTCACCAGCGACACGCTCTCCAGCGGCACCATGCCGGTCTCTTCGCCGATGAAGATGCGCACGCCCGGCGCGCGGATGGTGCGTTCGAGCAGTTGCAGGATCTCGCGCTTGCTGGCGAAGACCTCGAACAGTTCGCGCAGCCGCTCCAGGTCCGACAGGTCCTGCACACCCATCAACTTGGTCTGCCCGGCCAGCACCATGTCGTCGCCGGCCGGGGCCAGCGCCTGCTCGGCCAGTTCGACGCTGTGCGCCAGCAACTGCTCCATCTCGTCGCGCGCGTGGCGCAGGTCGCGCAGCAGGCTGGCACGGATGTCGGCCAGGGCGCGCCCGGCGAAATGGCGGTTCAGATAGTTGGCCACCCGCTCCAGTTCGGCCGGCTCGTAGGCCTTGCGCGGCTCGATGACGCGGTTCTGCACCTCGTTGTCGGCGAATACCAGGATCGCCAGCACCCGCCGCGCATCCAGCGGCACGAAGTCGATGTGCCGGAACGCGAACTGCTCGCGCTTGGGCGCGCTGACCACGCCGACGAAGTGGGTCATCGCCGACAGCAGTTCCGAGGCGCTGCCCAGCAATGCCTGGGTGCCGGCGGCATTGGCCATCTCCGCGCGCAGCCGTGCCACCTCGCCTTCGGCCGGCGGGCGCATCTGCACCAGGCTGTCGACGAACACCCGGTAGCCGGTGGCGGTGGGCACGCGCCCGGCCGAAGTGTGCGGCGAGCTGAGCAGCCCGGCGTCCTCCAGGTCGGCGAGGATGTTGCGGATCGTCGCCGGGCTCACGTCCAGCCCGGCATGCCGGGCCAGGGTCTGCGAGCCGACCGGCTCGCCGTCGCGGATATAGCGCGAGATCAGCGTGCGCAGCAGCTGCCGGGCACGCGGATCGAGGCTGGAATGGACCGGGGAAGCGCGCATGGAATCAACCCGTGAGACTGGTCCTTAGATAATGTCTGCACGCCAGCTTGGCAAGTCATTGGCCCACCTACCCGCGCGTGCTAGCGTTGCGCGGCTCCGGATGCAGACCCCATGCTCAGACATCTCTCGATCAAGGATTTCGCCGTCGTACGCGGCACCGAACTGGAATTCGGCCCCGGCATGACCGTGGTGTCCGGCGAAACCGGCGCCGGCAAGTCGCTGATGGTGGACGCGCTCGGCTTCCTGTCCGGGCTGCGCGCCGACAGCGGCGTGGTCCGCCACGGCGCCGACCGCGCCGAACTGTCGGCCGAGTTCGTGCCCCCCGCCCAGGCGCGCGCCTGGCTGCGCGAGAACGAACTCGATGACGACGAACACTGCCAGCTGCGCCGGGTGATCCGCGCCGACGGCGGCTCCCGCGCCTGGATCAACGGCCGCCCGGTGACCCTGTCGCAACTGGCCGAGCTGGCCGGCTACCTGGTCGAGATCCATGGCCAGCACGAACACCAGGCCCTGCTCTCGCGCGGCAGCCAGCTCGGCCTGCTCGACGCCTACGCTCGCAACGAGGCCGAACGCGCCGCGGTGCGCGCCGCCGCCGCCCGCTGGCAGGGCCTGCTCAGCGAGCGCGAGACCCTGCTGGCGCAAGGCGACGTCAGCGACCGCATCGGTTTCTTGCAGCACCAGTTGGCCGAGCTGCAGCGCGAGGACCTGGACCCGGCGGCGATCGCCGCCCTGGACGCCAACCACCGCCGCCAGGCCCACGCCGCCGCGCTGATCGGCGCCTGCGAGGGCGCGGCGCAGCGGCTCAACGGCGACGAGGCGCCGGCGGTGCTGGACCTGCTGCAGCAGACCCGCCACGAGCTCGGCAAGGTTGGCGAGTACGACCCGCGCCTGGCCGAGGTGCAGGCGCTAATCGACAGCGCCGGCATCCAGCTGGAGGAAGCGTTGGCGCTGATCGACCGGGTCCGCGACGACCTGGACGCCGACCCGGCGCAGTTCGATGAGATGGAACGCAAGCTCGGCCGCCTGCACGACCTGGCGCGCAAGCACCGGATCGGGGTGGACGCGCTGGCCGGCCACCGCGACGCCCTGCTGGCCGAGGTGGAAAGCCTGCGCGGCGCCGGCGAGCGGCTGGACCTGCTCGACGCCGAGATCGCCCAGGCCACCCAGGCCTGGCGCGACGCCGCGGCCGCCCTGACCGCCACCCGCGACCGCGGCGCGCAGGCGCTCTCGCACGACACCACCGCGCTGATCGGCGAACTGGGCATGGGCGGCGGCCGCTTCCTGATCCAGCTTGAACCGCACGAGACGGAGCGGCCGGACCCGGCCGGCGCCGAGCGGGTCGAGTTCCTGGTCGCGGCCAACGCCGGGCAGCCGCCGCGCGCCCTGCGCAAGGTCGCTTCCGGCGGCGAACTGTCGCGCATCTCGCTGGCGATCGAAGTCGCCGCGTTGGGCCTGGACGCGGTGCCGACCATGGTCTTCGACGAAGTGGACTCGGGCATCGGCGGCGCCGTCGCCGACATCGTCGGCAAGAAGCTGCGCGCGCTCGGCGAGCAGCGCCAGGTGCTGTGCGTGACTCACCTGCCGCAGGTCGCCGCCCAGGGCCACGCCCACTACCGGGTCAGCAAGGCGCCGGTCGAGGGCATGACCCAGAGCTCGGTGGAACTGCTGGCCCCACGCCAGCGCGAGGAAGAACTGGCACGGATGCTGGGCGGGGTCGAGGTCAGCAAGGAAGCCCGCGCCGCGGCCAAGCGGCTGCTGCTCAGCGCGGGCTGAGCGGCTGGCGATCGGGCAGCGCTGCCAGCGCCTGGCCGTGCGGCCGTGCCCAGGCGCCGCAGGTCACTGAAAGCATCAAAAGCCGCCGCGGCCCCCAGACCCTCATCCGCCCCTGCGGGGCACCTTCTCCCGGCGGGAGAAGGGAAAAGCCTGGCCCCTCTCCCACCGGGAGAGGGGTTGGGGTGAGGGTTCGGCGCGGAGCGACCCACTGAAGTGATCCACACGGCGTCACCCGGACCCTCATCCGCCCCTGCGGGCCACCTTCTCCCGATGGGAGGAGGAAGAAGACTTAGCCCCTCTCCCACCGGGAGAGGGCTTGGGGCGAGGGTTTGGCGCAGAGCGACCCGCTGACGTGATCCAACGCGGCGACACCCGGACCCTCATCCGCCCCTGCGGGGCACCTTCTCCCGGCGGGAGAAGGGAGAAGCCTTAGCCCCTAGGGGTTGGGGTGAGGGTACGGCGCGGAGCGACCCACTGAAGTGATCCACACGGCGACACCCGGACCCTCATCCGCCCCTGCGCGGCACCTTCTCCCGGTGGGAGAAGGGAGAAGCCTCAGCCCCTCTCCCACCGGGAGAGGGGTTGGGGTGAGGGTTCGGCGCGGAGCGACCCGCTGACGTGATGCATGCGGCGGCACCCGGCCCCTCATCCGCCCCTGCGGGG